>JAHDHM010000053.1 GCA_020631315.1 Acidimicrobiales bacterium | reverse complement strand
GACGGTCACGACCGGGGTATCAAGGTCGTCGCACGCATGCTGCGGGACGCGGGAGTCGAGGTGATCTACCTCGGACTTCGACAGACGACCGAGTCGATCGTCGCGGCCGTCGAGCAGGAGGACGCCGACGCCGTGGGGCTCTCCATGCACAATGCAGGGCACCTCACCCTGGCCCCGGCGATGCTGGCAGCGCTACGGGACGCCGAACTCGACGTGCCGCTGATCATCGGCGGCATCGTGCCCGAGCAGGATGTCGACGAGCTGATGGGCGCAGGTGTCGCTGCGGTCCTCGGACCCGGCGCGTCGGCGGCCGATGTCGTGAGCGCAGTGCGAGCAGCTGTTGCCCGCTGAGTCGTTGGACGAACCCGACGGACTCGAGGACCTCGTCGCTCGGGCCGTCGACGGTGAGCGGCGAGCGATCGGCCGTCTGCTGACGGTCGCCGAACGTGGCGGCGCAACCGCTGCGGCGTTGGCCGATGCGTTGGCCGGTCGCCAGCAGGGAGCCCACGTGATCGGGATCACCGGTGCACCCGGCGCCGGGAAGTCCACCCTGGTCGCCGGTCTCGTCAGCGCCCTCGTGGAACGAGGCGAGCGTCCCGCGGTGTTGGCCGTCGACCCCTCGTCCCCACTGACCGGCGGCGCCATCCTCGGCGATCGGGTTCGCATGGCGGCCGTCGACAGCGTTGCGTTCGTGCGGTCCATCGCAACTCGCGGACACGCCGGGGGCCTCGCGCTCGCGGTGCCGGGTGCGACCAGGGTGTTCGACGCCACGGGCCACGCCCCGATCGTCATCGAGACGGTCGGCGTCGGGCAGGTGGAGGTCGACGTCACGGCGGCGACGGACACCGCCGTCGTGGTCGTGACGCCCGGCCAACAAAGCCGGCCTGCTGGAGGTTGCTGACGTGTTCGTGGTCAACAAGGCCGATCTGCCCGGCGCGAGCGACGCCCGCCGAGACCTCGAGCTGATGCTGGAGCTGGGTCATGTGACCGGCCAGGAGGACCCGACTCATCGGCCGCCGATCGTGATGATCGACTCGATCCGGGGCACGGGTATCGGTGAACTGGTCGACGCGATCGACGCCCATCGCGAACTGCTGGACCGCACCGGGCGTCGCCTCGAGCGGCGACGCCGACGAGTGCGGTTCGAGCTTCGGACGCACCTCGCGCTCGCCGCGGACGCGCACATCGAGCAGTTGCTGGACGACGCGGCGACCGAGCAGGCCGTCGCCGACATCGCCCGGGGCGACGGTTCGCTCACGTCGCTGTCCGCGCGCCTCGCGGCGCAGCTGTTCAGTCGGGGTCGATGACGCCGGCGAGTTCGAGGACTCGATACGGCGGCAGGTACTGCTCGGTGACCTGGACGCCGAGGGCGTCGGACACGGCGTTGGTCAGCACTGCGGGGGCGCCGATCATGCCGCCCTCGCCGGTGCCGCGGCTGTCCGCGTCGCCACCGGTGATGGTCTCCATGTGCTCGACCTGGATCTCGGGGATCTCCATGGCGGTCGGCACCAGATAGTCCATGTACGTGGACGCCTGCATGTTGGCGTCGGCGTCGTAGGCGGTCTTCTCGTAGAAGACGGCACCGATGCCCTGGGCCACACCACCCCGGATCTGCCCGTCGACGACGGCCGGGTTGATGATGCGTCCGCAGTCCTCGACCACGAGGTACTTGGGGATCGACACGAGACCGGTGTCGAGGTCCACGTCGACGACAGCCACGTGGGTGGCGCACGACCATCCACCGTTGCCGGCACCGCCGTAGTTCATGACCGATTCGAAGACCGGGCCGTCGGTGATGCCCTTGTCGGCCTTGGCCTTCTGGGCCACGTCCTTGTAGGTGATGCCGCGAGCGGGTACGCCGGCCACGTGGATGTTGCCGTGGACGATCTCGATGTCGTCGACCGAGGCCTCGAGCATGTCGGCGGCGATGTCGACGATCTCCTGGCGGATCTCGCGCGCGGACATGCGCATCACGCCGCCGCCCATGGGGCCACCACGTGAGCCGCCGGTGCCGAGGAAGCTGAACTGGGTCTGGTCGGTGTTGCCCCAGACGACGTCGACGTCCTCCATGGCGACGCCGAACTCGTCGGCGACGACCTGCTTGTAGGTCGTCTGATGGCTCTGGCCGTGCGGGGACTGCGACGTGTACATGACGATGCGGCCCTCGTCGGTCACGGTCGCACGACCCGGCTCGGCGGTGAACATGCCCGACCCGGGCGACATCGAGTCGAAGAAGTTCGCCGGTCCGGGCGCAGCCTCGTGGTAGGTCGCCACACCGAAGCCGATCCGGTGATTCGTGCCCTCTGCGGCGGCTTTCATGGCGGCGATCTCGTCCATGTCGATCAGCTCCATCGCCCGGTCGAGCGTGGCGGCCGACGTCATCGTGGAGTCGAAGTCCGGTCCGGTGATGCAGCTGGTCGGGAAGTCCGCCTCGCGGAAGATGTTCCGCTGGCGGACCTCGGCCGGATCGAGACCCAGCTGGTCGCACATGGCGTCGATGATCCGCTCACGGGCGTAGGTCTCGTTGGCCCACGGACCCCGGTACGGCACGACCGTGCCCTTGTTGGTGGCGACGATCTTGGTCGTCAGCTGGAAGGCATCCCACTTGTAGGGGCCGGGCATGTAGACCTTCCACAGCTGCTTGATGAGCGCGGGGCTGACGGGGAACGCCGGGTAGGCGCCCATGTCCAGCACGGCGTCGCACTTCAGTCCGCGGAAGGTGCCGTCGGCGTCGACGGCGATGCTCATCGTGAAGCGCTCTTCGCGGGCCTGACCGCCGTTGAGCAGGTTCTCGACGCGGTCCTCGATCCACTGGACGCTGCGGCCCATGCGCTTGGCCGCGGCGGCGAGCGCGATGTCCTCACGTGCCACGGGCCCCTTCGAGCCGAACCCACCACCGATGTCGATGGCCTTGACGGTCGGATAGTCCTCGGCAGCGAGCAGGTTCATGCCCATGCGCATCATGTGCGGCATCGGGTTCTCGGTCGCCATCTGCAGCTTCTGCGCCGAGTTGTCCTGCGCCTTGATGTTCGTCCACTGGTCCTTGACGAACGACTTGGCCGCGCCGAAGAACGCCTCGCGGCGGTCCTTGGTCTGGAGGAACTTGGCGAACTGCTTCGGCCCGCTCTCCGTCGCCGTCATGCCGGCGACGGCCCACTTCAGGAAGTGTGGTGCCTGGCTGGTGTTGTGGATGGTGAGGTGACCGTCGTCAGGGTCGACGAGGATCAGCGAACCGCGGGTCTCCATCGGCTGGTTCGACTGGCGATGGCTGTCGAAGGTCATGGTGACGACCTCGTCGGCGTTCGCGAAGACGTCGTCGACGTCGCCGTACACGTCGTTGGTGTTGCCGACGATGTTGCCGAGCTTCGACTTCTCCCACACGGCAGGACCGCGGCCGGTGATGGCCTGGTCCATGGTCCCGATGCCCTGCAGTTCGTTCCACTCGACGTGGACGAGTTCGACGGCGTCCTCGGCGATCGCACGAGACTCGGCGATGACGAGGGCGACCGGGTCACCGACATGTCGGACCTTGTCCGACGACATGCACATGTAGAGCGGGCTGTACACGTCGGTGACGGAGATGAACGGCGGGAACGGGTTCGTCACCTCGTTGATCTCGGCACCGGTGAAGACTCGATGCACACCGGGCAGCTGCGATGCGGCCGACACGTCGATCGACACGATCTCGGCGTGGGGGAACGGGCTACGGACGAACGCTGCGTGCAGCACGCCGTCGAGCTGCCCGGCGACGTTGAGATCGGCGACGAAGGTGCCTTCGCCGACGAGGAAGCGTTCGTCCTCGACACGCTTGACGGACTGGCCGGTGAAGCCGAGGCCCGAGGTCTGGCTGCTCACCGGTCGCCTCCTGCGCTGTCACCCTTGTGGGTACTGAGGATCTGCACCGCGGTCTCGACGCCGGCGACGATCGACTGGTAGCCGGTGCAGCGGCACAGGTTGCCGCTCAGCTCCTCACGGATCTCCTCGGCCGTCGGCGTCGGGTTGTCCCGCAGCAACGCCACGGTGCTCATGAGGAAGCCGGGTGAGCAGAACGCGCACTGGAAGCTCATGGCCTCGTACATGGCCTGCTGGACCGGGTGCATGTCGTCCCAGGAGCCGAGACCCTCGATGGTGACGATGTCGGCACCGTCGGCCTGGACGGCGAGCATCAGGCACGCCCGTGCCGGCTCGCCGTCGAGAAGAATCGTGCAGGCGCCGCACACGCCGTGCTCGCAGCCGAGGTGTGTGCCGGTCAGCCCGACGTCCTCGCGGATCACGTCGGCCAGCGACCGACGAGGGTCGACGTCGACCGACTGTGACGCGCCGTTGATGGTCATCTGCACCGAGCGTTCGGTGCCGAGTGGTGTGCTGCTCACGCCGGAGCTCCGATCTTCGAGACAGCCTCGGCGAGGCCCTTGCGGACGAGGACGCCGGCGAGGTGCCGGCGGTAGTTGGCCGAGGCGTGCACGTCGCCGCCCGGGTCGATGTTCGCCATGACGACGTCGGCGGCTGCGGCGAAAGCGCCAGCGTCGGGAGCCGAGCCGACGAGGTCGGCCTCGGCTGCGGCAACACGCACCGGTGTGCCGTCGACGCCGAAGAGTGCGATGCGGGCGTCGGTGATGCTGCCGTCGGGAACATCGACGCCACACGCCACGCCGACCATGGCGTAGTCGCCGTGTCGACGGCTGGTCTCGACGACGGTCGCCCCGGCGCTCGCCGACCAGGCAGGGAACGTGACCGAGGTGAGAATCTCGTCCGCCTCGAGTGCCGTGGTGAAGAACCCCTGGAAGAAGTCGGCGGCGGCGATCTCGCGGGTGCCGCCGGCGCTCGTGGCGGTCATCACCGCATCGGTGGCGAGGCACACGGCGGGCATCTCGGCGGCCGAGTCGGCGTGGGCGATGCTGCCGACCACCGTGCCCCGGGTGCGGATGGCCCGGTGCCCGACGTGGGGGAGGGCCGCGGCGACCATCGGTGCGTGTGCGGCGACGTCGGCGGACAGTTCGGCGGTGCGGTGCCGGACCATCGCCCCGATCGTGACGGCGCCGTCAACGACGTCGATCGATGCGAGCTCGTCGAGGCCGCCGATGTCGATCACGTGCTCGGGCCGTCCGAGGCGCAGCGCCATGACCGGCAGCAGGCTCTGTCCACCGGCGAGCACCTTGGCGTCGTCGCCGTGCTCGGCCAGCAGCGACAGCGCATCGGCCAGGGTGTCGGGCCGGTGGTAGTGGAACGGTGGGTTCTTCACGTTCTTCCCCCTCGTCGTCGGACGGTAGCGGCTGTCGTCGTCCGTGCGTGCCTATGCTCGGCGGAGATGTTCGCCGCCGCCGCACCGCCGCTGTTCGAGGACCTGGCGCTGCTCGTCGTCGCGGGATCGATCATCGCCTACATCTCGTCACGGATCGGGACCGTCCCCATCGTCGGGTTCCTCGTCGCCGGCACCCTGATCGGCCCGAACGGTCTCGAGCTCGTCAACGACATCGATCTGGTGAACCAGGCCGCGGACATCGGCGTGATCCTGCTGCTGTTCACGATCGGGATCGAGTTCAGCCTCGGCCGCCTGCGGCAGCTCGCGGCGCTGATCATCGGGGGTGGTGCGATCCAGGTGCTGTCGAGTGCGGGCATCGTCACCGGCATCGTGCTCGCCTTCGGCAAGAGCTGGCAGACGGCCGTCTTCACCGGTCTGCTCGTGTCGTTGAGCTCGACGGCCATCGTGCTGAAGATGCTGTCCGACCGTCGCACGACGTCGTCGCCCACGGGCCGAGTGGCGGTCAGCTTCCTGATCTTCCAGGACCTCGCCGTCGTCGCCATGGTGCTCGTCGTGCCGATGCTCGGCGGTGACGGCGGCGGTCCGCTCGATCTGCTCTGGGCGTTCACGAAGGCGATCGGCATCGTGGTGGCCGTCATCGTCGCATCGCGGACGCTGATGCCCCGGCTGCTCGAAGCGGTCGCCAAGACCTGCTCGAACGAGATCTTCCTGCTCACCATCGTCGCCGTCTGCTTCGGCACCGCGTACCTGACGAGCCTGTTGGACGTGTCGGTGTCGCTCGGTGCGTTCCTGGCCGGGCTCATGGTGAGCGAGTCGAAGCTGTCGGAGCAGGCCCTGTCGGACATCCTGCCGCTGCAGATCCTGTTCTCGGCGACCTTCTTCATCTCCGTCGGGATGCTGCTCGACGTCGAGTACCTGGTCAGCAACCTGCCGCTCGTGATCGGCCTCGCCGTTGCGGTCGTGGTCATCAAGCTGGCGACCACGGCACTCGCCGCGCTCGCGCTGAAGCGTCCGATCGGCGTCGCGATGTCGAGTGCGCTCGTGCTCGCGCAGGTCGGTGAGTTCTCGTTCGTGCTGCAGCGCGCTGGTGCCGATGTCGACCTGGTGCCGGCGGGTCTCGACGACGGCACCGAGGCGTTCATCGCCGTCACCGTCGTCCTCATGGTGCTGACACCGTTCGCCATCCGATTCGCCGATGTCGTGGCCCGGCGATACGAGGGGGTCAAGCCCGGCAACGTGGTGCTCGATGTCGAGACGCCCGTGCACGAGCACTCGGAACTGGAGGGGCACATCGTCGTCGTCGGCTACGGCACGCGTTCCGAGCAGATCGTCGGTGCCATCGAGCTGGCCGAGATTCCGTACGTCATCACGACGTTGGATCCCGAGGCGGCGAACCTCGCCGAATCAGCGGGGCGCCGGGTGATCCGTGGCGACATCGCCCGCCGCCTGATCGCTGAAGAGGCCGGCCTGGCCGCTGCCGCGATCGTGGTCATCGCCGACGACGAGGCCGAGCGTGTGCATCAGGTCGGCGCGATCGTCGCCACGACCAACCCGCACGCCGCAGTGTTCGCTCGTACGCACAACGTCGAGCACGCCGCCGAACTTCTGGCCACCGGCACGTTCGCCCACGTCGTCGCCGACGACTCTGCGTCGGTCGACGCGCTCGTCAGCCATGCGCTCGGTCAGCTCGCGCTCCCGGAGCGACTGGTCGAGGTCGTGGTCGAGGGCGCGGTCGGCACGTTGCCCGTGAGTGAGGTGGCCGGCGTCGTGCCCATGGACAGGGTGTTCCACCCGCACCTTCCCCACGACGGTTGCGACCATGTCGACGAAGCCCGCTCGGTCACGGCGACGAGCCCTGGCTGTGCCGAGTGCATGGAGGACGGCACGCGGTGGGTGCATCTCCGGCTGTGTCTGGTCTGCGGCCATGTGGGCTGCTGCGACAGCTCGCCGCGCCGCCATGCGCGAGCTCACTTCCACGACACGGGTCATGCGCTCATGGCGTCGCTGGAGCCCGGTGAGGCATGGGCGTGGTGCTTCGTCGACCAGGTGACGCTGCCCACCGATGCCCCGTTGACCGGACACGGCTCAAGGTCGGTGCGGACTGCGTCCGATGACAGCTCACATGGGTGACGTGGTGGTGACGGGTGGCGATCTCGCGACGAGGGAGCCGTTGCCGTCGGGGCGTCCGAGCCGACGGCGGATCCTGGTGATGGGCTACGGACTGGCCACACCGTTCCTCGCTGCCTGGGCAGTCGGTGTCGCGACGATCGAGTCGGTCACGACGGGTTGGCTCGCTGTGGGCTGCGTCGGCGCGTGCCTCGTCATGCGCGGCGTGGGACGGCTCTACGCGCTCGTCTTCCTGTGCTTCGGTGCGCCGATCCTCGTGCTGCTCGGCCTCGGGCTCAGCGCCCCCATCCTCGAACCGATGCACGACCCGTCCGGCGCGTTCGGCGGCCCCGCCCTGATCATCGCCAGAGTCGCCGTGGGGATGGTCTGCGCGGTGTTCCTGTACGGGATCGACATCCAGTCCGAGCTGCACGAGTTCGACGCCGAGCGCCGCCGGCGTGCACGCGCCGCATCGTTCGCCGGCTGAGCGCAGCGCGTCAGCTGCTCACTCCCCGGTGAACACCGGGCGGCGCTTCTCCATGAAGGCCGTCATCCCCTCGATCTGATCCTTGGTGCCGGAGCAGGCGCGCACGGCACGACGTTCGGCGTCGAGAGCGTCGTCCAGTGGCAGATGGGAGTGGTTGACCACCACGTCCAGAACGCCGGCGACTGCAGCCGGCGGCATGGCGGCCAGCTCGCGGGCCAACGCCATCGCTGCGTCCTTCAACTCGTCGAGCGGATGCACTTCGGTGACCAGCCCGATCCGGAGCGCCTCCGGGCTGTCGATCTTCTTGGCTCGCAGCATCAGATCGAGCGCATGGTCGCGGCCGACCGTGCGGGCCAGTCGTGCCGAGCCTCCCCACGCCGGCACGGTGCCGAGGTCGAGCTCGGGCAGCCCGATGCGGGCGCCCTCGGCAGCAGCGAACCGGAAGTGGCACGCGAGCGGCAGCTCCAGACCGCCACCGAGGCAGTAGCCGAACAGCGTGGCGATCGACGGTTTGCCGAGCGTCTCGATTCGGTGCAGTACTCGGCGGCGCTGGTCGAGCACGCCGTCCATGCCGCCACGCTCGCGGGCACCGGTCATGAGCTGCTTGAGGTCCATGCCCACCGAGAAGTTCGTGTCGCCCGACGCGGTGAACACGATCGCTCGGATCGTCGGGTCGTCGGCGGCTCGTTCGATCTCGGCCTCGACGGCGTCCATGTACTCGAACGTCATCCGGTTGATCGGGGCATCGTCGTTGGTCAGGACGAGCACCCCGCCGTCCTGTTCGACTCGAAGTGCGTCTGCCATGCGACCGACGTGAGAGGCCGAGCACCCGACTACCGTCGACGCATGGCCGAGCTGATCCGTCCCTTCACGATCGACGTCCCGCAGGAACAGCTCGATGACCTACAGCGCCGTCTGTCCTCGACACGCTGGCCGGACGCCGAGACCGTCGACGACTGGTCGCAGGGTATGCCGCTGGCCTACACCCAGGAGCTGGCCCGGTACTGGGCCGACGAGTACGACTGGCGGGCCACCGAACAGCGGCTGAACCGGCTCGACCACTTCGTGACGCCGCTCGACGGACCGGAAGGGTCGGATCAGCTGGACATCCACTTCGTCCACCAGCGGTCACCGTACCCGGACGCCATGCCGTTGTTGATCACGCACGGTTGGCCCGGCTCGATCGTCGAGTTCGACGCCGTGATCGACCCGCTCGTCGATCCGGTGGCCCACGGTGGCGACGCGGCGGACGCCTTCCACGTCGTGGCGCCCTCGTTGCCCGGGTACGGCTTCAGCGCCAAGCCGACCTCGACCGGTTGGGGGCTCGAGCACATCGCAGCCGCGTGGGCACAGCTCATGGAGCGGCTCGGCTACGACCGTTTCGTCGCGCAGGGCGGCGACTGGGGGAGCGCCATCACCACCCAGCTGGGCCGCAACGGTGGTGCCTGCATCGCCATCCACTCGAACATGCCGGTCGGGCGCCCGACACCCGAGCAGCTCGAGGATCCGCTGCCCGACGAGCTCGCTGCCATGGAGGCCCGGAAGTACTACCAGGAGTGGGACTCGGGCTACGCCACCCAGCAGGCCACCCGACCGCAGACGCTCGGGTACGGCCTGGCCGACTCGCCGGTCGGTCAGATGGCGTGGATCGTCGAGAAGTTCTGGCGCTGGACCGACTGTGACGGCCACCCGGAGAACGCCCTCAGCCGCGACCAGATGCTCGACAACGTGATGCTCTACTGGCTGAACGGTGCGGGTGCGTCGTCGGGTCGTCTGTACTGGGAGAGCTTCACCCGCTTCGCCGGGCGCGGCCCGGTCGAGGTGCCGACGGGAGTGGCGTCGTTCCCCGAGGAGATCATCCGCGGGCCCCGCCGCTGGGTCGAGAACACCTACAACGTGACCCACTGGACGGACATGCCACGCGGTGGTCACTTCGCCGCCTTCGAACAGCCGGAGCTGTTCGTCGACGACGTCCGGGCGTTCGTCCGGACGCTGCACGCCAGTGGATGAGATCGAGTACCTCGACGAGCTCCCGTCGTCGACCGACGCGGGCGTGGTCGAGCGCTCGTCGGGCGGTGGCCTGAAGTTCGTGCTCGTCGCCGTGGCGGGCGTCCTCGTGGTGGTGCTGGGCCTCGTCGCCCTCGATCGCTCTGCGCCTGAACCCGAGTCCGCCGAACCGGTCGAGGAGACACCGGTGTCGATCGCACCGGAGGCAGAGCTCGCACCCGGTTTCGTCGCCGTGGACGGAGAGGTCTTCCGGATCGACGCCATCCTCGGCGCCGACGGTTCCGGGGATCCGTTCGATCTCGTCGCCGTCGACGATCCGATTACCGGTGGTTCGTTGTGGGCGACGCCCATTCCCACGTCAGGTGGCTGGCGTCAGCGCGGCACGGGCCTGCAGCGCACCGCCGATCTGATGTCCTGGCTCGCCGTCTCGGATCCTGAGGGTCTCACAGCGATCGACTCCCCGAGCCGGACGATCTTCGCGTCAGCGGGCGACAGCGTGGCCGGCGCCCGCCTGACCGAGGACGAGACCTTCAGCGAGTGCGACCTGCCGACCCAGCGAGCCCGGGTGGTGCACACGTCGGACGGCGGTGCGACCTGGGCCGTGCACGACGTCGTGCTCGAGGACCCGGAGGAGTTCACCCGACTGGGGCGTCCGTCAGGGTCGGTGACGCTGGCGGTCTCCGGCTCGTCGGTCGCGCTGAAGTGGGTGCCGGAGGTCGAGATGCTGGCGCGCTGTCTCGTCGTCGGGACCGACTTCGAGACCAGCGACGTGTCGAGGACGACGTTCGAGGGCATCGTGTTGTCACCGTCGTCGGGCCGGGGCGGCGAGCTGGTCACCTGGTCCGAGCTCGGTGTGGACCCCATTGCTGCGCAGGCGTCGCGTCGCGGCGACACCGGGCCTGGGACCCTGCTGTTGTTCGAGGGCGAAGGCGAGGCCCCGATCCGGCACCTGCTCGACGGCGGCTTCCTCAGCGCGATCGACGGCGGCTTCGTCGTCTGGGGCCTCGCTCCGGACGGGGGCTCTCTGGTGATCCGCTTCGTCGACGGCGTCGCAACGGAGCTGCCGAACACGTCATTCGTCGTGGGCGACCCGCTGGTACTGGGCACACCCAGCAACGCGTTCGTCGTCGACTCGGCGCGGCCCGGCCAGCTCTCTCTGGACGGCGGTGTGACGTTCCGTGATGTCGGCCTGCCGCCCGAGATCGCGATCGATGCCGTCGTCGACGTCGATGGCGTCTGGTATGCCGCGACGCGCTGGACCGAACCGTCGACGCGGACGGTCGACGTCGAACACGAGGATCTCTCGATCACCTTCCGCAGTGAGTTCGGGGAAGGCCGGTTCGGCGTGACCTACGGCGTCACCGTGCTGGCTGCTGACGGGTCGACGTTGCTCGAGCGTGAGTCGACGCCTGCGGCGCCCTTCGCCTGGGCTGACGTCGGGGTCGACACCGTCGGCCTGTTGTCGGGCGACGAGGTCGTCGTCTCGGTGCCGCGAGCCGAGTTCGACGCGGCGATGGAGTGGCTGGATCGTCCGTTGCCGCAGCAGCTGTCCTTGGTGTCCCGTCGTGACCAGAAGGGGAACTGGAGCCACCGTCCGCTGTCCGATCTTCCCGATGTCGGCGCGACCGATGTGGTGGCACGGGTCTTCGACGTCGGTGACTCGGCGGCGTTCGTGATCTCGTCGGATGCGTTCAGGATCTTCCTGGCCGAGTGAGCGGGCGGCTCACACGAACCGGTAGTGGACCCCTCCGATGGTGAGGGTCTCGCCGGCACGGGTGTGGTCGGTGGCGACGACGTCGAAGCCGGCCACGCCGGGGCCTCGCCCGTCGGTGTCGGGAACGAAACGCAGCTCGGCGTCGTCGAGCGCCACGACGTGATCGTCGTTTGCGGTCGTGCCGAGGAGGGCCGACCAGCGGTGGGCCATGGCGCCGGGGTCGGCGGCCTGGATGTCGGCGGCGACGATGTCGGTGACGACCTTCCCGGTCGAGTGGTACGGCCAGTCGGGGCCCGCCCAGCCCCACGAGTCGGCGGGTGTGGCGACGTCGATCGAGAGGATGGCGCCACCGACGTCGGCCGGATGCAGGTGAAGTCCTTCGATGCCGGGTCCGGTCGGTTCGTAGACGAGCCGGATGCCGAGCTCGGCCATCCGGCGCCGGTACGGCTCGAGGTCATCGACTTGGAGGATCAGCATGTACCCGCCGTCGCCACCACGCCGATCGAGGTAGCGCCCGGCCGTGGTGCCGTCCTCCCGGGGTGACACGACTTCGAGCAGCCGATCACCGATGGGATACAGGCCGTGTCGCAGGCCGAACACCCGCAGGCCCGGGTCTCGGTAGGCGACCTCGAGGCCGAGCTGGTCGATGAGCTCGGTCTCGACGGGGCGGAGCTCACGAGCGACGGTGACGACCTGGCGAAGACGCAGCATGGGGGCAGTCTCTCACTCGGCGGTCAGCCGAGCCGGAGCGTCCCGTCGTCGACGGTGGCGGCCAGACCGGCGATGCCGTTGGTCTGTGCTTCGGCCATCAGGTCCGGGTCGGACGATCTGGCCCAGCCGCGATCGTCGCCGTCGGTCGTGACGCCGGCGAACACGAACTGTGGGCCTTCTCGGTCCCACACGACGGTGGCGGCGTCGACCGTGACGCTGCCGGAGAAGTGCTCGGGGAGCACTGCACGTTCGGCGAGGTCGACTTCGTCCTGGATGTCGAGGCGGGCGAAACCGTCGGCTGCGGGCTCTTGGGAGTAGATGGCGAACGACTGCTTTGTCGCGATGCCACCGTTGGCGTGGACGAGTCCGTTGCCGCCGTTGCGGACGCATTCGGTGACGGCGGAGATGGAGTGGCCGACCCAGTTGGACAGTGGTGAGGCTGCGAAGCCGAGCCCGCCGGTGACCGTGAGGTCTCGTCCGTCGTCGAGCCGGAGCGCTGTGGCGGAGATCTCGACGATCGAGGGGAAGCAGGCGTAGAGGTCGACGTGGCTGATGTCGGCCGGTCCGAACCCTGCGTGCTCGAACGCCCGGGTGCCGGCGAGCGCGAGCGCCGGTGCCTCGTCGAGCTCACGGCGTGGCGCGACCCGGAGGGTCTCGTGACCGGCGACGGTGACGAGGGGGTAGACGAACTTGCCGTCGTCGACCCCGAGCTCGCGGGCGACCTGCTCGGAGGCGAGGATCGTGCAGGTGGCCATGTCGACCTGGTTGTTGGCGACCATGGCCTTCGTGTACGGGAAGGCGATCATCCGATTGTCCGGCGTGGCGTCGCGGATCGATTCCATCGACGGACCGGACCTGTCCCAGGCGTAGGGGTTGTCGACGGCGATCTCGGCGAAGCGGGCCCACCTCGACGCGATGCGGTCCCGGTGGGCGTCCACCGAGCGGCCGGCGGTCGCCCGGACCCGATCGTCCATCAGTGCGTACCAGGGCGGGGCGCCGCCGAGGAGTCGCATGTCCTCGCCGACGCCGTCGCCCATCGCGGCGGCCGGTTCGGGTTCGCCCACGCCGGGTTCGGTCGACCATGCCGGTTCGATGCCGGCCTTGCGGAGCCTGCGCCAGGTCCAGTTGGCTTCGCCACCGGCGACGAGCGCGACGTCCACCTCGCCGTTCGCGATCGCTTCGGCAGCGATGGCCAGCAGCTCCTGAGGACCGCTGCCGGACAGGCTCGCCTGCACGTGGCGACTCGCCGGCGCCCCGAGCCGTTCCTCGAGGACCTGCGGCATGTTCGAGTAGCGCCAGACCCCGCCGGCGACGCCGACCAAGCCGATCCGGTCGACGAGTGCGTGTGTGCCTGCATCGTCGAGTGCTGAGCGGATGGCGCGTTCGATCAGCTCGACCGGTCCGGGCCGTTCGGTGAGTCCCTTGTCGCTCGGGGCGTTGACGACCTGGGCGGTGCCCACGATCACGGGAGTGGTTGCAGCGGTGCTCATCGTCGACCTCGGCTCTCGACCCGCCGAGGGTAGGACGGCGTCGCCCCGGGGTTCGAATGCGCGGTCATTCGAGTAGGTGTCCGTTGGGGTGTCGGATCGTGAGTGAGCCGTCGGGTTGTCGGTGGACTCGGTAGCCGGTTTCTTTGAGTCGGTTGTGTCTGCCGCAGGCGCCGGCGCCGTTGTGGGGGTTGGTTGGTCCGCCTCCGGTGCCGTCGGGTCGTGGTGTCCATGGGTTGATGTGGTCGATCTGGCATTGGCTGATGGGGACGTTGCAGCCGGGCCAGTAGCAGGTAGTTCTCTCCAGCCTCACTGCCAGCGCGGCGCCGTTGCGGAAGAGCCTGTGGACTCGTCCGAGGTCGGTGACGACACCGTGGTCGTCGATGACGACGCGTCGGATGTGTCCGAGTAGGCCTGCGAGGACGGCTTCGGTGGGGTCGACCGGGGTGCCGTCGATGGTGTGTGCACGCC
>JAHDHM010000052.1:10244-14377 GCA_020631315.1 Acidimicrobiales bacterium | reverse complement strand
GGCGAACTACGACACGCTCCCGCAGGAGCACGCCCGGGCAATGTTCGCGGTCCTCGTCGAGCCGCCGATCTCCTCGATCCACGAGGTGTTGCTCACGGCTGACGAAGACACCGACGTGCGCGGCGACTGACCGCCACCAGCGGCAGGTGACCTGATGACGAGCGAACGGCTCACCCAGGACGACGACCTCGGCTCCGGATTCCGTGCGCTGTTCGGCGGCACGCTGTTGTCCAACGCCGGTGATGGCATACGGCTGGCGTTGACCCTCACGGACTCGGCGTTCCTCATCAGCCTCGTCACCGCTGCGCAGTACCTGCCGTGGCTGGTGTTCGCCCCGGTCGGTGGAGCGCTGGTCGACCGGTGGAGCCGACGGCGCACGATCCTCGTCGACCCCGCCACCGTTGCGCTCGTACCGACCGTCGTGCGTGACGAGCAGCTCGACCGTGCGAACTCGCGGATCGCCTCGGCCGAGATCGTGACGAACGGATCACGATGATCCTCACGCCGCTGTCGCCGGCGATCGTGGTCGCCGCGGTGCTCTGGTTCTTCAACGGCGTGCCGGCCGGCCTCAGCCGTCCACTGGTGCGAGGCATCCAGCAACGTGTGACACCGAACGAGCTCCTGGGTCGAATCAACGTGACCACGCGCATCTTCACCAGGGGCGTGGTGATCCTCGGCGCTCTGGGGGCGGGTGTGGTGGCGGCCTCGACCGACGTGCGGGTGGCGTTCGCCGTGGCCGGACTCGCGCAGATGGTGTCGGCGGCGATGATGTGGCGGGCGTTCCAGAGGATTGACGCTGCGCCGTGACTACCTCGCGTCGGTGGTGGAGAAGCCGAGGCTCTCGGCGATGACCGCTTCGGGTTCTGGCCGACCGATGACATAGCCCTGCACGAAGTCGCTGCCGAAGTCGCGGAGGCGGCCGATGTCGTCGTGGCTCTCGACGCCCTCCGCGACGGTCGTGACACCGAAGCCACGTGCCATCTCGACGACCGTGCGGATGATCTCTCCACCGCGATGCGTCTCGATGTCGGCGATCAGTGAACGGTCGATCTTCAACACGTCGAAGGCCAATGCAGCCACCTTGGAGAACGACGAGTGGCCGGTGCCGAAGTCGTCGAGCGCCACCTGGACGCCCAGCTCGCGCAGTTCGTTCACGATCCTGGTGGCCACGGCCATGCCGCTGATCTGTTGCTCGGTGACCTCGATCGTGAGCGACCGAGCCATCAGGCCCGACCGGTCGAGGCACTCGCGCACGAACTGCGGATACGTCGGGTCGGTGATGCTCGCGGAGCTGGCGTTGACGGCCATGGTGAGCTGTCGTCCAGCGGCAGCGGACCAGCGTGACGAGGTCTCGCACGCCTGACGCAACACCAGTCGATCGATGTCGCCCATGACCCCGAGGCGATCGGCCACGTCGAGGAAACGGATCGGTGCGAGCACGCCCTCCTGCGGATGCTGCCAGCGAACCAGCGCCTCGAAACCGGTGACGGTGTCGGAGGACAGGTCGTAGAGCGGCTGGTAGAACGCGCACACGTCGCCGTTGTGGATCGCGGCACGGAGGTGGGTCTCGTAGCCGATCCGGGTCACGAGCGCCTGGCGCATGTCGGCGTTGAACACGACAAACTGGCCCTGCCCGGCCGCCTTGGCTTCGTACATCGCGAGGTCGGCGTCACGCAGCACGGCTTCGGCGTCGTCGTCGGCCGCAGCCACCGCGATGCCGATCGACACGGTGACGACGGTCTGCTGTGCGCTGATGTGCACCGGGCGCAGCATCGCTTCGATGATCCGCTGCGCCACCTCGGTGGCTTCGTCGGGCGAGTCGAGTTCCTCACACAAGACCACGAACTCGTCGCCGCCGAAACGGGCGACCGTGTCGGTCGCTCGGCACGCGCCGTTCAGGCGCTCGGCGACGGCACACAGGAGTTCGTCGCCGGCACGGTGGCCCAGGGAGTCGTTGACCTGCTTGAAGCGGTCGAGATCGAGGAACAGCGCTGCGGTGTGTCGACCCGTCCGGTGGGACCGGGCGATGGCGTGGCCCAGCCGGTCTTCGAGCAGCGCCCTGTTCGGCAGGCCGGTGAGCTCGTCGTGCAGCGCCCGGCGGCGCATCTCGGCGCGCGCCCGACGGTAGGCGGTCACGTCGAGCATCTGCGCCAGCAGGCTGACCGTCCCGTCGGCCTGTCGGATGGGGGAGACGGACACCTGCGCCCATCGAGTGCCCTCGTCGGCTCGGCCGAGCAGCTCGACCTCGTGGTCCTCGGCCCAGGTCTCGATCTCGCCTGCGTCGACGTCGGTCTGTTCGAGGCCGGCCTCGAACAGTCGGCGAAGGTCCGCGCGGCTGTCCGGGTGGACGACGTCGAAGAGCGTCGTGCCGACGAGCGGTGCGTCGAGATCGATGAGTGAGCGTGCCGAACGGTTGGCCTTCGTCACGATGAACGAGTCGTCGAGCTCGAGCACGCCGATGGGCGAGCCTTCGAAACCGACGGCGAACTTGGCCTCCTGTGCCTCGATCGCCTGCCTGGCTTCGTCTCGTGCTCGTCGGAAGTGTGCAAGCCCCGCCGTCACTGCGATGCTGAGAATGGCGCTGAGGACGACGAGTACCGGGATCTCCTGGCTCGACGGTGTCTGGATGAATCCGGCATCGGAGGCCACGTGGAGATGCCAGTGAGCGCCGAACAGTTCGGCGTCGACGTGGGCGACGAACCGCGACTGGTCGTCGAACAGGATCTGCTCGGCGCCGTGGTCGTTCGGATCGAACAGCTCGCTCGTGTTCACCGAGGCGGTCGCTGCTGGGATGGCGGTGTGGCCCAGCAGGTCCGTGTGCAGGTGACGTTCGTCCGCAACGTCGGACGTCGGAGCGTGGTGGACCGCGACCGAGACCAGATCCGCCTTGGGAACCAGCTCCGCACCGATGAACCGCCATGCGTTCGTCGCTCCGATGGCGAAGTCCGAGGCTTCGAAGAACAGCGCCGCCGAGGTTCCGGCGATCGGTGCGTCCATCATGACGACGACCTGGTCCAGATCGCCGCCGAGCCTCACCAGACGGGGCTGGTCAGGCAGGTGCTCGAGGTCGAGGTCGGCGATCGCCTGCGCGGCGACCGGGTCGATTCCCAGTGCGATCGGGGTCGAGTCGTCGATCATGGCTGCGCCCACGAAGCCGTGGAGCTGAGCTGCATCGAGCCGTTCCAACGCGAATCCGACCTCGATGGGCGATGTCGCTTCGCGTCCCGGAGCCGTCAGCGCTCGAAGCGTCGTCGTCACCGCTCGGTCGAATGCGTCGACGCGGCCCTCCGTGTCGACCACGAGGTCGGCGAAGTGTCCGCGTGCCGCGGCCACGGCCGTGGCTTCGTCGTCGCTGATCTTCGCTGCACGGGCGATCGTGAAGGATCCGGTCACGAGCAGCATCGCCGTGAAGACCAAGATCGCGAATGACGAGGGCCGTTGCACCTCTGTGTCATCGGCACACTCGGACCTGGAAGCTGAGCAGTTTGTGCCGGCACCCGCAGGAGCTGGACGATCCGCCGGGCGACTGCGGCTCCGATCGCGCATCGACCCTAGGATCGGGATCGACGCGTTCTGAGGGGGATCGATGACCGACGTCGTTGGGGACACGACTGCACCGCGCCAGGACTACGACCTGTTCGCCGAGGACTACATCAAGGACCCGGCCACCTCCTGGGCTCGGTTCCGCAGCGAATGCCCGGTTGCGGGGTCGGATCTGTACGGCGGCTCGCACATGCCGGTCCGCTACGACGACATCGTCTCGGTTGCCCGTGACGTCGAGGGGTTCACCTCGTCACAGGGTGTGAGCGTCATCCAGGTGCTCGACCGCAAGCAGGCGATGAAGCAGGGCACGCCCCCGATCGATGCCGATCCACCGATGCACTCGTGGACGCGGCGCCTGATGCTGCCGCCCATGTCGCCGAAGGCGGTGCAGTCCTATGAACAGGGCACGCGCGACCTGTGCCGTCGCCTCATTGCCGGCTTCATCCACGAGGGCCGTGCCGATGCTGCAGCCGACTACGCGCAGCAGCTGCCGGTTCGGGTGATCGGTGCCTTGCTCGGAGTCCCGGAAGACAAGAGCGACCTGTTCGTGTCGTGGGTCCGCAGCATCCTCGAGTTCGCGAACGACGTCG
>JAHDHM010000052.1:0-10234 GCA_020631315.1 Acidimicrobiales bacterium | reverse complement strand
GAGCGCCGCCAACGGGCCCTCATCGAACTGCGCGACTTCCTCTTCGAACAGATCGAGGATCGCAAGGAGCACCCGGGCGACGACATGCTCAGCCAGCTGCTCGCCGCCGAGGTCGACGGTGAGCCGGTGAGCGAGGAGCTCATCGTCGGCGAGGCGGCGCTGCTGCTCGTGGCCGGTGTCGACACGACGTGGAGTGCCATCGGATCGTCGCTGTTCCACCTGGCATCCCATCCCGAGGATCGGCTGCGGATGTCGAGCGAGCCGGAGATCTGGCCGCTGGCGATCGAGGAGCTGCTGCGCTTCTACTCGCCGGTCACCATGGCCCGGATCGCGAGCGAGGACACCGAGGTCGGCGGCTGCCCCGTCAGCGCCGGTGATCGGGTGCTGCTGAACTTCCCGGCCGCCAACCGCGACGAGACCGCGTTCGACCACGCCGACCAGTTCATCATCGACCGTGAGAAGAACCGCCACCTCGCGTTCGGCGTCGGGATCCACCGCTGCGCGGGCTCGAATCTCGCCCGCATGGAGCTGCGGGTCGCACTCGAGGAGTGGATGGCCGCCATCCCCGAATTCGAGCTCGAGGACGCCGACGCGGTGACCTGGGCGGGTGGACAGGTCCGGGGGCCTCGCTCGGTCCCGGTCGTGTTCCCCGCCAGTGACGCTGGCACTCGCGATCAGAAGGACTGACCTCATGGCCCCGAACATCCTGTTCGTCTTCAGCGACCAGCACCGTCACGACGTGATGGGTGCTGCCGGGCACCCTCTCGTCGAGACGCCGACGCTCGATCGCATCGCCGCCGAGGGAGTGCGTTTCACCCGGGCGTGGTGTCAGAGCCCGATCTGCCAGCCGAGCCGGGCGAGTGTCATCACCGGCCGCTACCCGAAGGACCTCGGCGTGATCGGCAACACCGGCGGCTTCGACGCCACCTGGCCGACGGTCATGAAGCAGCTGCAAGGCGTCGGCTACGAGACGGCGACGTTCGGCAAGACCCACTACCACGAGTCGTATGCACCGAAGGGTTCCGAGCCGCTCGACATGCGTGACCGCGCCGGCTTCGTCGGTGACTTCGGCTGGAGCCACGTGCTGGAGGAGTACGACAAGTACCTCCACTGCGCCGAACACCTGCGCACGCCCTACGTCGACCACCTCGACGCTCATGGTCAGCTCGAGGCCTACCGGGAACAGATCCGCGGCATCTTCCGCCTCACCCCGACCCACTGGCGGGGCGAGACCAGCGTGCTGCCGCCCGAGCTCGATCTCACCAACTTCCTCGCCGACGAAGCGATCAGCTGGCTGCGCACCCGCGACAGCTCGTCGCCGTTCTTCCTGAAGCTCGCGTTCGTGCAGCCGCACGTACCGCTGGTCGACGACGCCACCTGGGCCGCCCACTACGCCGATGCCGACATCGAGCTGCCTGACCGGACACCGCCGGAGAAGGGCGACGGGCCGTTCGCCAAGTACCTGTCGGTGCTCGACGACCACTCACAGGTGCACGTGATGGACGACGAGTTCGTGCGGGAGGGCATCCGCCACTACCTCGGCATGGTGTCGCTCATCGATCAGCGCCTCGGCGACGTGGTGCGCACGCTCGACGAGCTGGGCCAACTCGACGACACCTGGATCGTCTACACCTGCGACCACGGCGAGATGCTCGGCAGCCACGGGCTCTGGGCGAAGATGAACTTCTACGCACCGTCGGTACAGGTGCCGCTCCTGATCCGGCCACCCGGTGGCATGGAGGGACGTACCGAGGACGCGCTCGCCGAGCTGGTCGACGTCACCGCAACGCTCGCTGCCATCGGGGGCGCCGATGCGCCTGCGGGTGGAGCGGGCACGTCGCTGCTCTCCGCGCTCGACGGTCCGATCGTCGGTCGTGAGCAGGTGTTCTCGCGCATCGGGAACTTCGCCGGCGTGCGCACCGATCAGCACCGGGTGACGATCCACGTCCCGTCGGGCATGCCGTGCGAGGTGTTCGATCTCGACACCGACCCGGGGGAGATGGAGAACCGGGTCGGCGACGAGTCGCTGGCCTCGGTGCGCGACGAACTCGCGGCCGCGCTGGTCGCCCATGAGGAGCAGTGATGCTGACCCGTCTCGACGACTACCCGATCCATCAGACACCGGAGCCCATCGCCTATCCCGCCACGTCGGATGCGAACTTCTACGACCGCACCTGGTTCAACGCGTACGACGACGAAGGCTCCCGCTACTTCGGGTTCGGCATCGCCGTGTACCCGCACCGCGACATCCTCGACGCTCACTTCAGCGTCGTCGAAGCCGGCGGGCAGCAGCACTGCTTCTACGCCTCGCGTCGAGCGCCGAAGGAGCGCACCGATCAGTCCATCGGGCCGCTGCGTTATGAGATCGACGAACCCATGCGCCGGTGTCGCATCATCATCGACGACAACGAGTCGGGCATCGCTTGCGACCTGACCTTCTCCGCTCGGACGTCGCCGATCCAGGAAGCCCGTCAGGTGCTGTGGGATCGGCAGCGACGATGGATGGACGCCACGCGCTACGCACAGTTCGGTCGGTGGACCGGCACGGTGACCTCTCCCGACGGTGACCTGCAGATCGACGAATGGCGCGGCACCAAGGACCGATCGTGGGGCGTGCGCACGGTCGGCGAGCGGGTCCAGCTCGGAGCGCCTGGTGCGTTCCGTCCGTTCTTCTTCCTGTGGGCGCCGCTGCAGTGGGACGACCACGTCAGTCACGCGGTGTTCTTCGACGGGCCTCGGGGGCAGGCGCTCGTCCGCGAAGGCCTGACCGCACCGCTCTACGGCGCCGAAGCGGACATCCCGGCCGAGCCCACCGACGAGACCACCCACATGGCCGCGGCGATCCACCGGCTCGAGTACCACCGGGGTACGCGTTGGGTGCGGCGTGCCGAGCTGGATCTCATCTCGCTCGACGGCGACACCCGGACCATCGAGATGGATCCGGTGTTGCGCTTCCAGTTCAAGGGGCTGGGCTACGGCCATCCGGAGTGGAAGCAGGGCGCATGGAAGGGCGAGTTGGCGTTCGGGCACGAGAGCTTCGACCCGCTCGCGCTCGATCCGTTGGCTCCGGAGAACATCCACGTCCAACAGGTCGTGAAGGTGAGCGACGGTCAGCGAACCGGCATCGGTGCGCTCGAGCAGATCGTCATCGGTCCCTACGAGCCCGCCGGATTCGAGAGCGTCCTCGACGGCGCGAAGTAGACAGGAAGCAGCGATGCAGTCACCCGTCATTCCCGAGTGCAGCGCCACCGATGACGCCGCCTCGATGTACGAAGCGCTCGACGAGGCCGGGTGCCTCGTGGTGCACGGCATGGCCGATGCCACCCAGCTCGCCGCCATCCGGTCCGAGCTGTCGCCACACATGGCTGCGACGCACGTCGCCACCTCTGATGAGCCGACGGACTTCTACCCGGGGCTGACGCGTCGCGTCGTCGCCCTCGCGCATCGCTCGCCGACCGTGCGTGAGCTGATGATGCATCCCGTCACCGAACAGCTCGGCGACCGCCACATGGGCGAGCTCGCGAAGCGTTGGGTGCTCAACGTCACCGCAGCGCTCGAGATCGGTCCGGGCGCCCGCGACCAGGTGCTGCACCGGGAAGAGGACCTGTTCCCGTACTTCCCGGTGCCGCGCCCGAACCTGATCCTCGCGTCGATGTGGGCCGTCTCCGACTTCACCGCCGAGAACGGCGGCACGCAGCTCGTGCCCGGCAGTCATCGTTGGGAGGTGGGGCGTGTGGCGGAGTCGCACGAGATCGTGCGGGCGGCGATGCCGGCGGGTTCGGTGCTGTTCTGGGCCGGTGGCACGCTGCACGGTGGCGGCGCGAACGTGACCGAGGACGACTGGCGCTACGGCGTGATCCTCACCTACACGCTCGACTGGCTCCGCACCGAGGAGAACCAGGCCGTCTCGATGCCGCTGGCCGATGCGCTCTCGCTGCCCGAGGACGTGAAAGCGCGCCTCGGCTTCGCCATGGACTACGGCGACGGCGGCCTCAACTTCTTCGACCCGAGGCCGGTGCTTGGCGACGGCTGACACGGTCGCGGATCCCGGGATTTCTTGCGGGCGAGGTTGTCGTTCAGATCTGAACTACTTACGCTTCATGCGTACGAAAAGTAAGTAGCCCTGATGAGGGGCGCGAACAAGAGGCCGAGAAATGACCACCATCCTCCAGCTCAACTCCTCCGCCGCAGCAGCCGGTGAGTCCGTGACCGGTTCGCTCAACGCCGCCGTCGTCGACGGCCTCCGGGCGACGCTCGGTGACGTCCGCGTGATCGAGCGCGACCTCACGGCGCTGCCCGTGCTCGACGCCGCCCGTCTCGTGGCCAACAACACGCCGGCGACCGAGCGGACCGCCGAGCAGGTCGAGGCCGCAGCGATCGCCGACGCCGTGGTGGCCGAGGTCCATGCGGCGGACGTGATCGTCGTCGGCGTCCCGATCTACAACTTCGGCGTCCCCAGCTCGCTCAAGGCCTGGATGGACCTCGTCGCCCGCGCCGGGTCCACGTTCCAGTACACGGACAACGGCCCGCAGGGTCTCGTGACCGGGACCCGGGCGTTCGTGACCGTCGCCTCGGGTGGTGTCGGCCTCAACTCCGAGGTCGACCACGCCACCCCGCACGTCGAGACGTTCCTGCGCTTCCTCGGCATCGACGACATCGAGATCGTCGATTCCACCGGTCTGATGTTCGATCCGACCCGCGCCGACGCGGCCCGCGAGCGGATCGGCAAACTGGTCGGCGCATGAGCGCGACGCAGTCGTCGCCCTACGCTGGTGCCATGGCCGATGTGGCAGCTGAACAGCCGGGCGACGACTGCTACTGCCCGTACTTCCAGCACTCGATCGAGGTGGTCGGTCGGCGCTGGTCCGGTTCGATCTTGCGCGTCATCGCCGAGCGGCCGCGCCGATTCGGTGAGATCCGAGCCGAGATCCCCGGTCTCTCCGACCGGCTGTTGACGGCCCGGCTCGCCGAGCTCGGTGACGAGGGCATCGTCGAACGTCTCGAGGGCGACGGGTTCGTCCTCTACGGCCTCACCGCGAAGGGCCGTGATCTCGGCCCGGTGCTCGACGCCGTCGTCACCTGGGCTCGGACTCACTCCGCCCCAGAACCCGCTGCAGCACCCGGCCGAATCCAGTCCGCGTAGGTCGGACCTCTCTGGTCGTCGGCGGCGGAGCTAGCCGTCGGCGGCCTTGCGGAGGAGGTCGGCGAAGCTCTCGTCGGTGCGGCGGCTCGCCATCTTCTGCAGATGATCGATGATGGCCATGCCCTCGGGGTTCGCGAATTCGTCCTCGGGGCGACTGTGCGCAGTCGCTGCGACGTCGATCGCGAACGTCTCGGTCCGCGGCAGGAAACACACGTCGTCGTCGCAGGCCTGCCACCGAACCGTGCCGGCGACCCGTTGGACGAACGACCCGTCATCGAGCTCGATCCGCGACCTGTTCACGTGCGTGATCGGGATGCGAACCAACACGTCGCCCTCGTAGACGTGGAGCGTCTCTCCTGTGGTCAGCGTGTGCTCCGTCGTCGGCGGGAACGACGCGGGCCACACGTTGAGGCCGACCTCGTCGTCGATGGTCACGCTCGTCGGAACCATTCCGTCAGGCACGGGTTCGCCGTAGAGGTGCTGGCCGTCGGGCACGGCGAAGCGCACGACCAGCTCGCTCTTCACGCCAGGGCGCAGCGCATCACCGTCGAGGTGGACGTCGAACGCCACCTCACCTGGTGGCGCATCGAGCGGCGGCAGCTCGATCTCCTCGCCGAGCGCGGCGCGCAGCAGCTGTCGGGCCGAGGGCCGGAAGTGCAGGCTGTGCTCGAAGAACTTGGCGACGATCACCCCGTTCTCGTCCATCACGAACGTGCCCGGATACGGAATGCCGAACCACGGATGGTCGTCGGGTGGGATCTGCGTGTTGAGGATCCCGAAGGCGCGGATCACCTCGCTGTCGGGATCTGAGAACAACGGGAAATCGACGCCGTGGGCGCGGGCGTAGTCGACGAGCGCATCGGGCTCGTCGTAGCTCAGTGCGTAGACGGCGATGCCGGCCTCGGCGAAGGCGTCAGCGTGTTCCTGCAGCTCGACCAGCTGCGTGCGGCACGGCGGTCACCACACCGCCGATCGGTAGAAGACGAAGATCGCCTTCCTTCCCGCCCTGTCGGCGTGGACGTCGACGGTGCGCCCATCGCCGGTCGTGGCCACGACGTCGGGAAAGCGCTCGCCGACATCGGGCCCGGTCGGGAACTCACCCTGCGGGTCGTTGCGCGGGCCGACACCGGGCTTGGCGGGACCGAGCGCACCGTACTCGTCCTCCCACATACCCGACTCATGTCGCTGCGCGAACGGTGCTGTCGTCGACTCCCTCATCTGGTCGACCGTAGTGGGGCATGTTCGCCCTCACCGACTTCACGGAGGACAACGGTGCGACCGTCATCGCTCCCGGCTCGAACCACTGGCCGGGCGTGTTGCCCGAGGTGCCGGAGGGGGTGGCGTGCCGGGCGACCATGCCCGCGGGTTCGGCGCTGCTGTACAGCGGCAAGGTCATGCACGGCGGCGGCGCCGACGTGACCGCCGATGAGTGGCGGGTCGGCCTGCACGCCGGCTTCTGCAGCGGCTGGTTGCGGGCCGAGGAGAACCACCAGCGGACGACATCGCTGGAGGCGGCACGCTCGATGCCCGAGCGCGTGCTCGACGGCTACTGATGCCCGCCCGGCTCGACATCAGCTTCTGCAGCCGTCACCAATTGATCCGACCAGGTTGTCAATCGAACATGTGTTCGATACCATGCGCTCATGAAGACGGTGGTGGTGGAGCTGCTCGAGGGGGACGAGGTCGCCGATCTGTGCCTCGCGTCGCTCGAACAGCGCATGGCCGCGCTGCGTTCGACCAGGTCGCGGATCGACGGTCAGGAAGCCACGCTCGCGGCGGCAGCCCGGCGCCTGCGCGAGACCGCTCGGAAGGACGCTCGTCGTCGCGCTGGGGCTGACGGCGGCGCGCCGCCCCCGTCGCCGGAGCCTCCCGGCCCTTCACCGTTGCCGTTGCCGGATCCGACACCCGGGCCCAGCTCACGTGAGCAACGTCGCATCGACGCCCGTGCCCGCCGGCTCGAGCAGTACCCGGAGGTGGCCCGAGCGCTGGAAGCGGGTGAGATCAACACCGAGCAGGCCGACGCCATCACGATGACGATGCTGCCGCACGACGTGGTCGCCGGGCTCTTGAGCGGCGCTCGCTGCCAGACCACGGACGAGACACTGGAAGCGGTCCGTCAGGCCAAGCTCGCTGCGCAACGCGGTGACGCCCAGAAGCGGTACCGCCGTCAGCGCGACGCACGCCGAGGGCGCCACGGCACCAACGACTCCGGCATGTACTGGTTCAACAACGAGTTCGATCCTGTCGTCGGTTCGAAGATCAAGCAGATCGTCGACGCCGAGGTCCGCCAGGAGTGGCAGCGCGACAAGGACGGTCCGAAGGCGGCCGCCAGAACGCCACAACAGATCGAGGCCGATGCGCTCGCCCGGCTGTTCCTCGGCGACGATCTCGAGGAGCTGCACGCGGACATCGCCGCGGCGATGGGCGAGCCGGCCCCCGCCACACCGACCGGCCGTGGTGGTCGGTCGACGCCCCGGCGCCAGTCCGGTGGAACGGGGGCGCCGCGGGTCAACGTGACCCTCACGCTCGATGACCTTCGTCATGCCGACGACCGCACCCGTCGGGCCTTCAGCGACGACGGCGTGCCCGTCCCGGCATCGATCGTCCAACGCCTGCTGGACGATGCCGAGATCCTCCTCTGGGTCACCGACGATCAGCGGAAGCACTACCAACTGCTGCGGGCCTCCCGTCTGGCGAGCCCGATCCAACGTCAGGCCCTGGCGATCCGAGACGGCTGTTGCGTGTGGCGAGGCTGCACCCGCGAGCCCGGTCTGTGCGACGCACACCACCTGATCCACCGTTCCGAAGGCGGCGTCACCGGCCTCGACAACCTCGCACTCCTGTGCCCGACGCACCATCGAGCGCTGCATCGAATGGGCGCCCACCTGCAGATGGCCGAAGGGCCTGGCGCCTGGCGGCTGGTCCAGGACCACACCGGACGCGTGCTCGACGAGTGGGTCAACCCTCCGCCGCCCGGCGCGCCGCGACCGAAGGGTCGGGCCGGACCCTGATCGCTTGGCTTCACGTTCGCTTCACCGACGGGTTTCTACGGTGCGACACATGCAGCGATTCACCCGCTCCTCGTCCGAACCCGGCCGCTCCCGCACGTCCGCGCGTCGCGGTCTTGTCTGGACGGCGCTCGTCGTGAGCGTCACCGTCGCGGCCAGCGCCTGCAGCAGCGCCGACTCGGGAACAGCGGGTGTGCAGTCCGAGTTGACGGCGTCATCGTCTTCGACCGCGGCCGTGCTCGTCGGCACCGCACCCGACGTCGACGAGGACTGGTTCGCCACCGCGTTCACCTACTACGTGCTCGAGCCGACACCGACGACCGAACTCGACGCCGGCTTCTCCATGTACGTCGCCGCCTGGCCGTTCATGCAGACGTACCCGGGCGCCTCGTTCCAATCGGGACTGCCGAGCACCTGGCTCACCCCTGCCAACCTCGATGGAGAGGAGCGCGAGCTCTACTCGACGATCGAAGGCGGCCTCGGCTGGTGGAACGACACCCGGTTCGCCACCGAGACACCGAAGTTCATCATGGGCGGCGTCTCCATCGAGTTCACCGAATGGGCCAACGGACCCGGCGCCGGCGCAGGTACCGCCGACGTCGATCGGCGTGACTGGGACGTGCCGCAGGGCAAGTACGGCGTTGCCCAGCTTGCGAACAACGTGCTCTGGGCACCCGACGGTCTCAACCTCGAGGAGGGCACCAACGGCGAGCTGTTCGGCTACGGCTACCACCCGCTGCCGCTCATCGATGCCCAGACCGCCAGCCTCGGGCACGACGTCGTCACCGGCGACAACAGTTGGACCCTCTTCCTCAGCACCGGCAACTTCCAGGGGCCCGTCAGCTTCTTCATCCCGAACTTCTTCACGAAGCCGGCCATCGGCGACGACAGCCTCGAAGGGCTCTTCTTCGACACCAGCGGCACCGACTCCCACCGGGCCATCGGCCTCGAGACCCAGGTCATTCCTGCGGCTCAGGCCACCGTCGACGGCGTCGCCTACGTCCGCATCACCCCCACCCAGTACCCGGCGACCGACGACGAGAGCTCGGTCATCCTCCATCGCATCAGCTCCTACTCCGACGCCGCCCTCTCCGATGCCGTGCGGGACTGGTTCGACGGTGGCCCCGCCCCCTCCGGCGAACTCGCCGCCGATGGCACCCACGTGGGTCGATTCGAGGAGACCACCGCCGGCCAGGACGTCTGGTGGACCTTCCTCTTCGACGGACTCGACGAGGACGAGGAGTACCTCGTCGACGTCGACGCACTCGGCACCCTCGACCAGAGCGACCCGACGACCTTCCGCTACCGCTGGGACCTCGACGTCGTCGACCGCCTCGGCGACAGCTTCGTGCTCCCCGAGTACTACCGACTCGAAACCGTCGACGGCGAGACCCGCTGGCGGCCCGTACCCGCCGCGGAAGTACCCGTCGACTCGGGGCTGCTCGACCACGTGTTCCCGGAGTCCGGCGTGCGCAACGACGGCGAACCGTTCACGACGCCTGACCTGAGCATCGACGGGCCGTGGTCGTCGCCCGGACCGTCGTCCGAGGAGTTCACCGCCGAGCTCGGCGACGGCAGCGTCGTCACCTATCGCTGGTACCGCTTCGTCGATCAGCCGGCCATCCGCTACTGGGGCTTCTCCGACGAAGAGCTCGCCGTCATGCAGGAGCGGGTCGAAGCCATCCACCGGGAGTGGGGCAGCGACCGCACCTACCTTGCGCCGCCGGAGACCGGTGAGTTGGCGAACCTCGACCCGGCGATCCTCGTCGAACCCCCGGCGGGAATGGAGGTCGGCTACGTCCCGATCGTCACCCGCCAAGCCCTGGCCGAGTGATGTGACAGCCCTGGCCGGCTGAGCCTCACTTCGTCGCCGGCGGCGGGGTGTGCTGCACTGGCAGTCGTGGAGGACCGGACACGCGACGTCATCGTCATCGGAGCCGGTGTCTCGGGGATCTACCAGATCAAGCGGCTCCTCGACCTCGGCTTCGACGCCGAGGTGATCGACGCCGCCGCCGGACCTGGTGGCACCTGGTTCCACAACCGCTACCCCGGATGCCGCTTCGATTCGGAGTCCTACACCTAC
>JAHDHM010000051.1:9377-14414 GCA_020631315.1 Acidimicrobiales bacterium | reverse complement strand
GGTCGACCTCGATGCCCGCTATTGAGCAGCGTGGCAGTGGGCGCCGTCTGCGGATCGGGGTCTATCCCGGCACGTTCAACCCGTTCACCATCGGACACCTCGAAGTCGTCGAGTCTGCCTACGAACAGCGGGCGCTCGATCGGGTGCACCTCGCCGTGTCACGCACGCCGCTGGTCAAGGGCGAGATCACGATCCCGACATTCGAGCACCGCATCCAGTCGCTGCGCGACGTCGTGCTCCAGCACCCGTGGCTCGACCTGGTGATCACCGACGACCGGCTGCTGGTCGACATCAGCGCCGGCTACGACGTGCTGATCATGGGTGCCGACAAGTGGCATCAGATCCAGGACCCCGTGTTCTACGGAGGTTCCGAGGCGGCCCGAGACGAGGCGATGGCCGAGCTCCCCGAGCTGGCCGTCGCACCGCGACCGCCGCAGGAGGTCCCGGCCGAACTGCTGATCGACGTGCACCACGGCGTGCACCACGTGAGTTCGTCGGCGGTGCGCGACGGCGCCCACGACTGGATGCACCCGGCGGTCGCCGAGTTCGACGCGAACTTCGGTGCCTGGTCGGACCCCGAGGCCTACCGGCGTCGGTTCATCGATCCCGCCACGGCCTGAGGAGCCCCTCCTGGGTCACCGTCGCCACGTGGGTGCCGTCCGCTCGGTGGATGGTGCCGTGGGCGAGGCCACGAGCGCCGTTGCTCGCCGACGGGCGCAGGTCGTAGAAGTGCCAGTCGTTCAGATCGGTCGGGCGGTGGATCCAGACCAGATGATCGAGGCTCGCGGCCATCGTCTTGTCGATGCCCGGCTGGCCGAGGTGGGCCCGCTTCACCGCGCCGACAGGACCGTGATCCGACGCATAGACGAGCCCCGCGGTGGACAACGCACGATCCTCGGCATCGACACCAGGCACCCGGAACCAGATCCACCTCGCTGGCCGCTCGCCCTCGGGGGTGTCCTCGACACTGACCTGGCGGCTGTCGACGATGCCGGCGAACCCGTCGGGGCCCAGATCGTCGGGCGGCGCGCCGGGCAGCTCGACCGCGGCTGGTGACTCGAACTCGAAGCCGTCCTCGTCGGGCTGGAACGACACGTCCAGATGGAAGATCGCCTCGCCGTACTGGATGGCGACCACACGGCGGGTGACGAAGCTGCGGCCGTCACGGATGCGGTCGACGCGGAACAGGATCGGCTGGCGCCAGTCGCCCGCGCGAAGGAAGTAGGCGTGGAGGCTGTGTGCCCATCGCTCGCCGTCGACCGTCTGTTGTGCTGCCCGGAGGGCTTGCGCCGCGACCTGTCCGCCGAACACCCGCGTGCGGGCCTGGTTGGGGCTCCAGCCTCGGAACACGTCGTGTTCGAGGCGCTCGAGCGTCAACAGGTCGTGGATCGACGGGTCGTCGAACGCGTCGACCGGAAGATCGGGATGAGGAACACGCGCCGCCGTCACGCCGACCGACGCTAACTGGTGGGCACAATGGGTGCATGGACGAGATCCTCGACGTCGACCTCCTCGCCTTCGAACAGGGCAGCTCCGCCGAGCGGGCCGCTGTCGTGGACGGCGTGATGCGCAGCCTCCGGCTTCGTCTACCCACGCTCCGACCTCTCCGAGCAGCTGCTCGACGAGACCTACGCCAAGCTCGAGCAGTTCTTCCACCTGCCGCTCGAACGCAAACAGACGATCGACGCGTCGGACACCGGCGGGCAGAGCGGCTACACGGGCCTGATGGTCGAGACTGCGGCCATCAGCGAGACGCCGGACTGGAAGGAGATGCTGAACTTCGGCGCTCCCCTTCCGCCGACGCATCCGCTCGCCGCACGGTTCGCGAACCGCTACCAGCCGCCGCGGCTGCCCGAGGAGGATCTGCCCGGCTGCACCGAGCTGTTCCTGAACTTCCACGCCGGCCTCGCGGATCTCCAACAGCGGTTCCTGCGGATCATCGCCGAGGGCATCGGCGCCCACGAGTCGTACTTCGACGAGATGACGACCCACGGCGCCCACCTCACACGTGCGATCCGCTATCCGCCGATGACCGAGGCGCCCGACGGTGGTCAGCACGTGTGGGCCGACGAGCACGGCGACATCAACCTCATCACCGCACTCCCCCGGGCCACGACTCGCGGGCTGCAGGTGAAGACCGAGTCCGGTTGGGTCGATGCCGCCCCGCCCGAGGGGCACGTGATCATCAACACCGGCATCATGCTCGAGCATCTGACGAACGGGATGATCCCGATCGGCTGGCACCGCGTGGTCGCCGATCCCGACAGCGACGAGGAACGCATCTCCGTCGTGCAGTTCTGTCACCCGACGCCGTGGACGATCCTGACGCCGGCGGTGTCGACGGTGACGCCGGAGCGACCGCAGCGCTACTCGGCGATCTCGGCCGGTGACCGCCTGGACCAGGAACTCTGGGCCATCGGGCTCTTGGGCTGAGCCGGGCACCTCGCCGGGCGGGGACCGGCGAGCACACGACGGGGACCGGCGAGCAGACGGCTCAGAGCTGGTCGAGGTCCTTGCGGAGCTGACGTTCGGCGGCCTGGTCCTCGATGAGACGCTCGGACAGCGGCATGGCCTGGTTGATTCGCTGACGGTCGCGTTCGGAGATGAAGGTGCTCGGCGGCAGATGCCGGTGGAACGACTTCTGGTAGGCGTCGTGGCCGTCGCGGATCTGGTTCAGCACGTTCTGCGACCCGCCGCTGCCGCCGACGATGGTCGGGCCGAACGGTCCACCGAGCTCACGCATGGTGTGACCGATCGACTGTTCCTGCGCCGGCGACGGCGGCGTCCGGCGCGATGCAAGACGGATCGTGGCGATCGCTCTCCGGAACCAACGCATGGGTTGAGGCTATCTTCGGCCCATGGCAGTGGCTGAAGTCAACGGGCAGTCGATCAACTACGTCGATCACGGGGGTGACGGACCGGCGGTCCTGTTCAGCCACGGGTTCCTGATGGACCACACGATGTTCGACCAGCAGGTCGCGAGCTTGAAGGAGTCGTACCGCTGCATCGCGTGGGACGAGCGCGGCTTCGGCGACACCCCGGCCACTGCACCGTTCACCTACTGGGATTCGGCCGACGACGCTGTTGCGCTGCTCGACCATCTGGGCATCGACCAGGCCGTCTTCGTCGGCATGAGCCAGGGCGGCTTCCTGTCCTTGCGTGCCGCGTTGGCGCACCCCGACCGGGTCCGTGCCCTCGTGTTGATCGACAGCCAGGCCGGTGTCGACGACGACGAGACCCTCGCCGGCTACCAGGGCATGATCGACCACTGGACGTCGGGCGAGCCCCTCGGCGACGTCGGGATGTTCGTGGCCGGCCTCATCCTCGGTGAGCCGTCGCTCATGGAGGAGTGGGTCGGCATCTGGGAGTCGCGGGATCGCAACTCGATCACCTTCCCCGCCCAGTGCCTGCTCGGCCGTGACGACATCACCGATCGTCTCGGCGAGATCGGCTGCCCGGTCCTGTCGATCCACGGCGAGGCCGACCAGGCGATCGACATCGCCCATGCCGAGTCGTTGCAGGCCGCGGTGCCCCACGGCCGTGGGCTGGTACGGGTGCCCGGCGCCGCACATGCGCCGAACATGAGCCACCCCGAGCTCGTCAACCCGGCTCTCGGCGCGTTCCTCGCGCAGCTCGACGCCTGAGCGAGCGCCGCGGCCGACGTCAGTCGTTCGGGAAGTCGAGCACCGCCGAAGGCGGCCCGCACGACGTCAGTCGTTCGGGAAATCGAGCACAGCCGAAGGCGGCCCGCACGACGTCAGTCGTTCGGGAAGTCGAGCACCGCCGAAGGCGGCCCGCACGACGTCAGTCGTTCGGGAAATCGAGCAACGCGTTCTCGACGACCTCGGTCAGCGCCGGGTGGATGTACATGAACCCGGCAGCCATCTCGTCGACGGTCTGGCCGAACGCCATGCCCTGGATCAACTGCTGGATCAGGGTCGAGGCCTGCGGTCCGATGAGGTGCGCGCCGAGCAGCTGTCGTGTACCTCGGTCGGCGACGAGCTTCACGAAGCTGGTGTCGTCCTCCATCGCCCAGCCGTACGCGGTGGCGCCGTAGTCCTTCGACGCGACCATCACGTCGAGCCCTTGTGCGCGGGCGTCGCGCTCGGTGAGCCCGACCGACGCGATCTGCGGGTTGCCGAACACAGCATGCGGGGTGAGTCCGTACTCGGTCTCGCGCAGATCGTCCGGGTGGAGGATGTTGTGCTTCACGTTGCGCATCTCGAGGTTGGCGAGGTGCTTCAACTGATGCGGGTTGGAGATGTCGCCGAGGGCCCAGATGCCGGGCACGTTCGTGCGACCGGCGGCGTCGACCTTCACGAGATGACCGTCGAGTTCGACGCCGGCGGCGGCCACGTCGAGCTGGTCGGCGTTGGGGACGCGGCCGGTGGCGACCAGCAGCGTGTCGGCGACGATGGTGTGGGTCTCGTCGTGCTCGAGGTCGCGATACGTCATCTCGATCTTGCCGTCGTCGAGCTGGCGGACGGCGTGGTGGCGGGTGCCGAGCCGCACGTCCATGCGCGAGGACATGACCTCGGTGAAGCGGGCGGCGATGTCGTCGTCCTCGTTGCGCAGCAGCACGTTGCTGCGGTTGACCATCGTGACGCCGACCCCGAAGGCCGAGAACACGTGCCCGAGCTCCGAGGCGATGTAGCCGCCGCCGAGCACGATCATCGACTCGGGAAGTTCGTCGAGCCGCATGACGGTGTCGGACGTCTCGTAGGGCACGATCGGCGCGTCGTGGTTCGGGTCGATGCCGGGGATCGGCGGCACGTAAGTGCGTGCACCGGCGGCGAGGACGATCGTCGGAGCGGTCAGCTGCTCGCCGTTCACCTCGATGACCCGCTGCTCGCCGACACGGTCGGCCACGAAGGTGCCGTGACCCTTGAACACGGTGATGTTCGGCGTCTCGTCACCGACCCGGTACTGCTCGCCACCGGCTGCGATCGGGTCGATGCGGCCGAAGACACGGTCGCGGATGTCGCCCCAGCGCACCCCGTCGAGCGAGGTGTCGACGCCGTACTTGGCGGTGTTGCC
>JAHDHM010000051.1:0-9367 GCA_020631315.1 Acidimicrobiales bacterium | reverse complement strand
GGGATGCAGCCGACGTTGAGGCAGGTGCCACCGAAGACGCCCTTCTCGACGATGGCGATCTTCCAGTCGTCGAACTCCGGACCCGGGATGGAGTTACCCGAACCGGTCCCGACGATGATCATGTCGAACTCGTGCATGCCCATGGCAGTAGTGAACACCATGAACTCGCCTCGCATGCCGTTCCGTTGAACGCTCAGCTTCACGGCGGGGATGCCGTTGGGAACAGATGCGTCTGTCGGCCAGGTCACCACGCCTCATCGTGCTCGGCGTCCTCGCCATGTTCGCCGGGTTGTCCGCCGCGACCTTGGGCGACGCGGGTGCTGCCGATCGTCCCTGCCAGCCTGCGGTGGCGGAGGGATTTCGGGAAGTCCGCCGGGTGGCGCTCGCCCCGACCGCACGCTTCACCGACACGGTGCCGTACTCGATCGATCGCACCGCCGAGGTCGGGCACGCTCGGCGGGTCGCCTACTGCCTGGAACTCGACGGTCGCTGGATCCTGACCGCGTTCGACACCGCGTCGGACGACGCGTCGCTCGTCGGCGTCCCCATCTCGACCGAACAGGTCGACCGGCGTCGCGTCGCCGTCGACGTCTGGTCGAACGATCCGTCGGTGACCACCGGCCGCGGACTGGTCGGTGGCGTCGAGTTCTGGCCGAACTCGTATTCGCGCACAGCGGCTCTGGCCCGGCCCGGTGGCGTCGGCGATGCCTATGACGTCGACGACACCCCGATGGGCGGACGCTACGGCTCGATGCAGGTGCACCTGCTCGACGACGTGGGCCAGGAGGCGTCGACCCTGTGGGCGGTGAACCGCTTCACCCGCACGGCGGCCGATCCGATCGACGTGGGCATCGGTGCCCCTGCCGGAGGCCAGTCCGACTGGACGTTCGCCAACAACGCCGACGAGCATCAGCTGCGCCGTCTCCGGGTCTACGTCCTCGACGAGACCGCTGAGGTCACGGACCCCGGTGCGCTGCTCGACGGCGGCATCGTGCCGCGGCGGCCGGGAGGCAACAACGGGTTGACGACCGTGCGTGGTGTTGCTCCCGGCGCAGCCAGTGTCGAAGCGACGACCTACGACGCGAACGGGGACACCGTCGAGGTCCGTACCTCGACGCCCATTGCCGACGGGGTCTTCCGGCTCACGGTGCGCGTGCCGGCCGAGCTCGAGTCGCATCGGGTGACGATCGAGACCGTCTCGGCCGACGGCGACCGCACCACCATCAAGCAGGTGTCCGGCCTGGCCGGTGGCGACGTCATCGTCATCCAGGGCCAGTCCAACTCGGTCGCTCGCATCTTCGACGGCATCGGCTTGGGCCGGCTCGAGACGCCCTGGGTCCGCAGCTTCGGGTCCGCGACGATCGACGCCGCGATCGCAGCCGACACCGACCTCCTGACGTGGACCACCGCCGAAGCGGACACGTACTACGAGCTCGGCACGGTCGGCACCTGGGGCATGCAGCTCGGACACGACCTGGTCGAGGCCAACGGCGTGCCGGTGGCGATCGTCAACGGAGGCCACGGCGGACGTCAGGCGTGGTTCTTCCAGCGTGACGACGCCGACCGTCTGAACCTCGACACGAACTACGGCCGCTGGTTCCAGCGCATGGAGGCGGCCGGTCTCGATCACGGCTTCGTGACCGCCTACTGGTACCAGGGCGAGTCCGACATGGCCGATCCCGCCGGACATCGCGAGAACGTCGAATGGTTGTACGACGACTGGCGGGCAGACCTGCGTCGCCTGACCACGATCACGCTCATCCAGGTCCACAACGGCTGCCGGGCCCAGACACCGACCGACGATCTGCCCGTCCGTGAGATCCAACGCCAGGTCGCCGCCGACGCCGACGACGTGCTGCTGCACTCGACTGCGGCGCTGCCTGGGCACGACGGCTGCCACTACACGACCGAGGGCTACTCGGTCCTCGGCAGCGAACTCGCGCAGCGATGGCAGGTCGAGCAGCTCGGTGTCGACCTTGGTGACGGCGTCACCACGCCACTCCCCCGCCGCGTCACGTTCGCCGACGCGACGCGCCGGTCGGTCGAGATCCGCACCGACCAGCCGACCGACACGCCGACGCTCGGTGTCCTGACCGACTTCTCGGTGTCGGGCACCCGGGTCACGGGGGCCGACGCGATCCCCGGCGCCATCGTGTTGCACCTCGACCGTCGTGCCGCAGTGGACGCCACCGTCACCTACCTCGGCGTCGCGCTCCCGGCAACGACGTCGAGCGTCGGACTCGGGTTACCGGCCTTCGCCGACCTGCCGATCGAGCCGGCAATCACCGAGTGCACCTGGAACGACGGCGTCCTCGACTGGCCGACACGCGTCGGGGTCGAGGAGTTCCACGTCCGCCTCGACGGCCGCTGGCTGGCCGACACCGCAGGTCTGTCGTGGCCCGCGGATCGTGCGACCGGCCACGTGATCCGCAGTCGCGCCGACGGCACGACCGTCGACCTCGACTGCGGCGGCGATGTCGCGGTCGCAGCCTGCACCGCGGCGGACGGCGTCGTGTCGTGGGACCCGGTGCCCGGCGAGGACACCTACCAGGTGCGTCGTGACGGCAACTGGGTCGCGACGACGAACGCCACCGAGTGGCGCGGCGACACGAACGGCGAGTTCGTGATCCGTCACCGTCTCGGTGGCGTGCAGTTCGACATCCCCTGCACGGGCTGAGCGTTCCGCGGAACGCTGGTGCTCAGCCGACAGCGGCTGCATCCATTCTCAGCTGACGGCTGAGGCGATCTCGGCCATCACGTCGTCGGTGAGCAGCGGGATCACGTCGACGGTCTCGAAGTTCGACACCACCTGCTCGACCTTCGACGCACCCGTGATGACGGTCGACACGTTCGGGTTCTTCGTGCACCACGCCAACGACAGCTGGGCGAGGGTGCAGCCCAGACGGTCGGCGATCGGGCGAAGACGCTCGACCCGGGCCACCTCGTCGGCGTTGGTCATGCGGTCGGCCAGCCAGTCGTAGCCCGACAGCGCGGCACGCGAGTCCTCCGGGATGCCGTCGCGGTACTTGCCGGTCAGCAGACCCGAGGCGAGCGGGCTCCAGATGGTGTTGCCGTAGCCGAAGTCGGCCTGCAGGCGGGCGTACTCGACCTCGACCTTGTTGCGCTCGAACAGGTTGTACTGGTTCTGTTCGGTGATCGGCTTGTGCAGGTGGTGGCGGTCGGCGATCTCGATGGCGGCCCGGATCTCCTCGGCCGTCCACTCGCTGGTGCCCCAGTAGAGCGCCTTGCCCGACGTGACGATGTCGTGCATCGCGAACACCGTCTCCTCCATCGGAGTGTGTGGGTCGGAGCGGTGGCAGTAGAGGACGTCGACGAAGTCGAGGCCGAGACGTTCGAGCGAACCGTCGATGCCCTGCATCAGGTACTTGCGGTTCGTCGTGTTGTTCATGTTCGGGGTGTCGCGATGGATGCCCCAGAACAGCTTCGTGGTGAGGACGTAGCTCCAGCGTTCCCAGCCGAGCTCGCGGATGGCGCGGCCCATGATCTCCTCGGACTTGCCGCCGGCGTAGGCCTCGGCGTTGTCGAAGAAGTTGCAGCCGGCCTCACCTGCGGCCGCCATGCAGTCGAGGGCGAGCGAGTCGTCGAGCTGGTTGTCGAACGTGACCCAGCTACCGAAGCTCAGGACGCTGACTCGCAGGCCGCTGTTGCCCAGGCGGCGGTATTCCATGTTCGGGTTCACGTTCGGTGTGCTCATGCGCCGAACCTACCGACGCACCGCGCCCCTGCCACCGGTCGGACCGAATCGATCTGAGCGTTCCGCGGAACGCTCAATCCGTGCGTGTCTCCCAGCTCAGGTCAGAGTCCAGGAGACGTTCGCGAACGAACGTCGACACCGCACGCACGGCCACGTCGACGGAGACGATCTCGCGTCGCCGGTAGATGCCGGATTGACCACCGGCCACCACCGTCACTTCATCGTCGCCATTCGATGCATCGATGAGCTGATGAAATCTCGAACCGTCGAAGGTGACATATGCGATGACACCGGACTCAGCGGCGCCGCCGACGGCCGCGTGAGCATCGTCGTCGATACACTCGACCAGCGACCGCTTGCCGCCATCCATCTCTCGAACGAGATCGCCGAGCTCCTCATAGCGCTGCAGCACGCGCTCATGCTGCCCGCCGTCATCGTCCCAGGTGAGTGTCCACGGCACAGCTGCTCCGCAAGACGCCTCAGTCGAGGGCGCCGTAGATGAGTTGCTTGAGTTCGGCTCGGATGGGGTGGTGGCTCGACGGGGTGAGCTGGGTGAGGAAGATCACGTGGAGGTCCTCGGCCGGGTCGCACCAGAACGCGGTCGACGCGGCGCCGCCCCAGGCGAACTCGCCGGGGCTGCCGATCAGCTGGCTCTGCCCGGTGTCGAGCTGCACCGAGAACCCGAGGCCGAAGCCGACACCGTCGTAGGGCGTCTCGCTGAACAGCGGCGTGCCGCTCGACGCGAGGTCCTTGCCGCCGGGCAGGTGGTTCTGCGTCATGAACGACAGTGTCTTGCGACCGATGATGCGCTGACCGTCGAGCGTGCCGCCGTTCATCAGCATCAGGCAGAACCGGTGATAGTCCGACATCGTCGACACCAGACCACCGCCGCCTCCCTCGAACTTCGCGGGCCGACCGAACGGGCTCTTGTCCGCCGGGTCCATCAGCGTCGCCAAACCCGTCGTCGGGTTCGGGAAGTAGTTCGAGGCCAGCCGGTGGTGCGACTCCTCGGGGCAGTGAAAGCCCGTGTCGATCATGCCGAGCGGGCCGAGGATGTGCTCCTGGAGGTACTCCCCCAGCAGCTGCCCTGACACGACCTCGACAACACGGCCGAGCACGTCGGTCGACATCGAGTAGTTCCACTCCGCGCCCGGATCACACATCAGCGGGAGTTGTGCGAGGGCGTCGATCGTCTCCTCGGTGTTGCCGAGGCGCTGACCGAACTCGAATCCGGCAGCGCGGTACAGGGCATCGACGACCGAGGCGTACTGGAAGCCGTACGTCAGGCCGGACATGTGCGTCAGCAGATGGTGGAGGTTCATCTGCGTCGCCGCCGGGCGGGTCACGGGCCGCTGACTGGAACCGCCGATCAGCACCTGCATGTCGGCGAACGACGGGATGTACTTCTCGACCGGGTCCGACAGCTTCAGCCGGCCCTGCTCGTAGAGCTGCATGATCGCGATCGAGGTGATCGGCTTCGTCATCGAGAAGAACCGGTACACGGTGTCGAGCTCGACGGGCTTGGCGTTCTCCATGTCGGCCATGCCGTAGCGGTCGAGGTGCACGACCTTGCCGCCCCGGGCGACCATGACGAACGTGCCGGGCAGCCGACCGTCGTCGACGTACTCGTGCAGGTGACGGTCGAGATGTGCGAGCTGTGTGCTCGACATCCCCTGCTCTTCCGGCGTGGCCTCGACGGCGATGGTCATCTCGATCCCCCTGATCTGATCCGTCGCCGAACGTAGCGCCGGGTGACGTCACACGAACAACCGAGACCGACCGAACCACCGATGGCGGATCGGATCGCTCCCGACGTGGCAGCGTGTGCGGATGCTCATCCATCGTCACGACCAGGGCAGCGACGTCGAGAGCCGCCTGCTGCTCGCCCGCCACGACTTCGGGCAGCTCATCGCAGCCGGCTCCGGACGTGACGTGCCCGTCGTGGTGCCGACGCACTTCGTGTTCGACGGCGAGGACCGCATCGCCTTCCACCTCGCGAAGCCCAACCCGGTGTGGACGGCGATCGAGGAGAACCCGAAGGTCCTGTTCACCGTCGTCGCCGACTGGACCTACGTCGACACGAAGATGAACGCCAACCCCGGCACCGACCCGGACTACGGCGTGCCGACCAGCTACTACGCCTCGGTGCAGGCGACGTGCACAGCACAGATCCTCGACGACCACGACGCCACCGCGAACGTGCTGATGCATCAGCTCCGCCACTTCCAGCCAGAAGGCGGTCACGCGGTCGTCATGCCAGGTGACAACCCGTACGGGAAACAGCTGCGAGCGATCCGTGGGATCGTGCTGCGCATCGAGGAGCTGCGCGGCAAGTTCAAGTACGGCGGCAACAAGTCGCTCGAGCATCGGGACACCATCGAGGCGGCACTGCGGGAGCGTGGCGAACCCGGTGATGCTGCAGCGGCCGACCACCTGCGGCGCCGCGCCTCCTACGATTCGGACTCGTGACCTCGCCTGGGCTTCCCGACCACCTCGACCACACCGTCGCCGGATGGGGCCGACTGCCGGCCTCCATCCCGCTCGAACACAGCGGCGACCACGTGTCGCTGGACGGCGAGTGGAAGTTCCGTCTCTACGACCGGCCCGAGGACGTGCCCGCGGACTGGGCTGCGATCGACCTGGCCGACTCCGATCTCGAGTGGGACAAGGTCCCGGTCCCCTCCAACTGGCAGCTGACCGAGGCCGGCCGGCGGGACATCCCGATCTACACGAACGTCCAGTACCCGTGGCCGGCCGATCCGCCGAACGTGCCGTCGGACAACCCGACCGGTGTCTACCGCCGGGTGTTCGAGGTGCCGGCCGAGTGGCTCGATGGTCGTCGCGTGCGCGTGACGTTCGGGAGCATCGACTCGTGCGGCCACATCGCCGTCAACGGCGAGGTGCTCGCCTTCTCGACGGACAGCCGCCTGCCCGTCGCCGTCGACCTCACCGACCACGTCGTCGAGGGCACCAACACCCTGGCCGTGCAGGTCTACCGATGGTCGGCCAGCAGCTACCTCGAGGGCCAGGACATGTGGTGGCTGAGCGGCCTCCCCCGCTCCGTCACGCTGTGGACCGTTCCGGCCACCCATCTGTCTGATGTCGTGTTCCGCTCCGACCTCCAGTCCGACAACACCGCGTGCGACCTGACCGTCACCGCCTCGACCGCCGGCAAGTCCGGCGGTGGTCACAAGGTCCGCATCACCCTCGCCACGGCAGCCGGTGACACGGTCGCGACGGTCACCTCCGAACCCGATGAGGAAGGCGTCGTCCGGCTCCGCAAGTCGGTCGCCTCCATCCGCCTGTGGTGGGCCGAGGACCCGTACCTGCACACGCTCACCGTCGAACTCCTCGACGGCAACGACGAGGTCATCCAGACCCACCGGGAGAAGGTGGGCGTCCGCTCGGTGAAGATCGCCGGCGGCCAGCTGATGGTGAACGGTCGCTACGTCGAGATCCGCGGCGTGAACCGCCACGACCACGACCCTGACCACGGCAAGGTCATCAGCGAAGCCTCGATGATCCGCGACATCGAGGTGATGAAGCGGCACAACATCAACGCCGTCCGCACCTCGCACTACCCGAACGACCACCGCTTCTACGAGCTGTGCGACCTCTACGGCCTGTACGTGTTCGACGAGGCCAACATCGAGAGCCACGGCGTCTGGGACCAGTTGGCGGTCGACCCTGAGTGGGAGCACCAGTTCGTCCACCGCGTGCAGCGCATGGTGTACCGAGACCGCAACCGGGCGTGCATCATCGCCTGGTCACTCGGCAACGAGTCCGGCCACGGCGTGAACCTCGACATCGCGTCGTCGTGGCTGCGCGACTTCGACTCCAGCCGTCCGATCCACTACCACCCGTCGGGCCGGCGACCGAACATCGACATCATCGGCCCGATGTACCCGTCGCTGTTCGAGCTCGAGGCCCTCGCCACCGCGCCGAACGACGACCGTCCGGTAATCATGTGCGAGTACGCCCACTCGATGGGCAACAGCACCGGCAACCTCGACGAGTACTGGGACCTGATCCGCCGCACGCCACGACTGGGCGGCGGCTTCATCTGGGACTGGGTCGACCAGGGCCTGCGCCGGACCGGATCGAAGGAGCATCCGGACGACGCTGTCGAGTGGTTCGCCTACGGCGGCGACTTCGGCGACGAGCCGAACGACAGCGCCTTCTGCATGAACGGTCTGGTGTCGCCGGACCGCGAACCGCACCCGGCGATGGCCCAGGTGAAGCAGACGTACCAGCCCGTCGGCATCGAGCTGCTCGACGCCGCCAAGGGACTCGTGCGCTTCACGAACCGCCAACAGTGGCTCGGCCTCAACATGTACGAGGCCACGTGGAGCCTCGCCAGCGCCGGCCGTGAGGTGCAAGCCGGGGCACTCGACCTGCCGATGATCCGACCCGGCGAGTCCGCCGACGTGGTCGTACCGTTCAAGGTCGCTGCGCTCAACGCCGCAGCCGAGCACTTCGTGACCATTCGCTTCGTACGCACCGCCCGCACACGCTGGGCGCCAGCGGGTCACGAGGTCGCCTCCTCGCAGTTCGCCGTGCAACCGCCGGCACGTCGCCGCCCGCCGGTCGCACCGGCCGGACCGAGCGTCGAACGAATCGAAGCCGACGGCGTGTTCACCCTCACCTCCGGTGACGTCGTCGCGACGATCGACGCAACCGGCGGCGGGCTCAGCGGGTACCGGGTCGGCGAGCGCGAGTTCGTGACCGAGCCCATGCTCCCGACCATCTGGCGTGCACCGACCGACAACGACCGCTGCTTCTTCGGCCCCGAACGTGCGACCGAGCGATGGGCGCGCGCCGGATACGACGCCGCGACCATCGACGAGGTCAGCGTTCGGGCGATCGGCGACGACGCCGTCAACTCTCGCTTCTGGCTGCGCAACGCCGCGACCGAACTCGAGCTGCGCTTCGACGTCGAGCACCGCATGTATCCGGGCGGCCTGCTGCTCGTGACCGCGACGTTCACGCCGAAGGACTGGGGCCTGCCCCAGCTGCCACGGCTCGGCCAGGTCGGTCGCCTCGACGCGTCGCTCACACAGATGGAGTGGTTCGGACCCGGACCGTTCGAGACCTACATCGACCGGGTGGCCGCCGCCCGAGTGGACCGACACACCCGCCCGATCAACCTCGACCAGCAGGTGTACGCCGTCCCCCAGGAGGCCGGCCACCACCATGAGGTGCGCTGGGCGACGCTGACCGACGCCGAGGGCGACGGCATCATCCTCGTCGGCGACCCGGCGATCGGCCTCAACGTCGGCCATCACACCGTCGCCGACCTCGAAGCCGCGACACATCCGCACCTGCTCTCACCGGTCGACGACGTCGTCCTCCACATCGACGGTCGACACTCAGGACTCGGCAACGGCTCGTGCGGGCCGGGCGTGCTCGACCAGTACCGGGTCGAGCCGATCACCACCACGTGGCGCTACGGCATCTGGCCGCATGCGAAGAAGGACCATCCGGTCCGCACCGCCGCCCGCGGCCTCCCCGGCACACCACCGTTCATGGCGTTCTGATCAGTCCCGGCCTGCGGCTCCTGTGCCGACGACCACCGACGACGTGGCGTAGTCTCGGCGAGGCTGCGCGGGTGTCCTCGCGCCAGCCAGCGAGCTGGAGTAGCAAGGAGGCGCT
>JAHDHM010000050.1:2024-14446 GCA_020631315.1 Acidimicrobiales bacterium | reverse complement strand
GAACTGTCTGTCTGCAGCGTTGCCAGGGCAACGCCTGCGACAGACAGAAAGGGCACTCGGGCAGCGTGACGAGGTCCTAGCCTCTCTGGGATGTCCGAACGACCTGCATCCACCGACGAGACCGCCGCCGCGCTGCCCTTCAGGTACGACGCGTCGCTCGCTGCGGACATCGAGTCTCGCTGGCAGGACCGCTGGGAGGCCGAGGGCACGTTCGAAGCGCCGAACCCGGCCGGTCCGCTGGCTGATCCGGAGGCCGTCGCCGGTCGCGAGAAGCTGTTCGTGCTCGACATGTTCCCGTACCCGTCGGGCAAGGGCCTGCACGTCGGCCATCCGCTCGGCTACATCGGCACCGACGTCTATGCCCGCTTCCAGCGCATGGCCGGCAAGAACGTCGTGCACGCGCTGGGCTACGACGCGTTCGGCCTTCCCGCCGAGCAGCACGCCATCACCACCGGTGTGCACCCGCGGGTGAACACCGAGGAGAACATCGCGACGATGCGGCGTCAGCTGCGTCGCCTGGGTCTGGGCCACGACGCCCGTCGCAGCGTCGCCACGACCGACGAGTCGTTCTTCAAGTGGACGCAGTGGATCTTCCTGCAGATCTTCAACGCCTGGTACGACACCGACGCCGACAAGGCCCGCCCCATCTCGGAGCTGGAAGCCGAGTACGCCGCCGGCACTCGCGCGACACCCGACGGTCGCGCCTGGGCCGACCTGTCGAAGGGCGAGCAGGCCGACCTGATCGACGGCCGCCGCCTGGCCTACCTGTCCGATGCACCGGTCAACTGGTGCCCGGGCTTGGGCACGATCCTGGCCAACGAAGAGGTCACCGCCGAGGGTCGCTCCGACATCGGCAACTACCCGGTCTTCAAGCGGACGATGCGTCAGTGGATGCTGGCCATCACCGCCTACGCCGACCGTCTGATCGCGGACCTGGACATCCTGGACTGGCCCGAGCCGATCAAGATCATGCAGCGCAACTGGATCGGCCGCAGCGAGGGCGCCGAGGTCGACTTCTCGACCCCCGCCGGCCCGCTGCGGGTCTTCACGACCCGGCCCGACACGCTGTTCGGCGCGACGTTCATGGTCGTGTCGCCCGAGCATCCGATGGTCGACGCACTGACCACCGACGAGCAGCGCGCCGCGGTCACCGCCTACCAGGAGGCCGCGGCGGCGGTCGACGACCGTGACCGTACCGACGACACCCGCACCAAGACCGGCGTGCCCACCGGCGGCATGGCGATCAACCCGCTGACCGGCGACGAGATCCCGGTCTGGATCGCCGATTACGTGCTGATGGGCTACGGCACCGGCGCCATCATGGCCGTGCCCTGCGGCGATCAGCGCGACTTCGAGTTCGCCACCAAGTTCGAACTGCCGATCGTGCCGATCCAGAGCCCGCCCGACTCGTGGTTCGAGGGTCACGGCATCGACCCGACCATGGACACCTCAGCCTGGCCGGAGGCGTTCGTCGGTGACGCGCCGTTCGTGAACTCGTCCAACGACACGCTGAGCCTGGAGGGCATCAGCGACGTCGCCACCGCCGTGTCGACCGTCGTCGAGTGGCTGGAGGCCAACGGCCTGGGCAACGGCGCCGTCACCTACCGCCTGCGCGACTGGCTGTTCTCGCGTCAGCGTTACTGGGGTGAGCCGTTCCCGATCGCCTACGACGAGTCGGGCCGTCCGCACGCGCTGCCGGCCGAGTCGCTGCCGGTCACGCTGCCCGAGCTGGAGGACTTCAGCCCCGAGCCGCTGGAGCCCGACGACGACGTCACCGAGCCGCGCCCGCCGCTGGCGCGTGCCGACCACTGGGTCACCTTCGAGGCCGACCTGGGTGACGGTCCCCAGACCTACGTGCGTGACCTGAACGTCATGCCGCAGTGGGCGGGTTCGTGCTGGTACCAGATGCGCTATCTGGACCCGACCAACGAGGACGCCTTCATCGACCCCGGGGTCGAGGCCTACTGGCTGGGCCCGGACAACGAGGGCGAGTCCGGCGGCGTCGACCTGTACGTCGGCGGTGTCGAGCACGCGGTGTTGCACCTGCTGTACGCCCGCTTCTGGCACAAGGTCCTGTTCGACCTGGGTCACGTGACCGCCCCCGAGCCGTACGGCCGGCTGTTCAACCAGGGCTACATCCAGGCTGCGGCCTACCGCGACGAGCGGGGCCAGCCGGTCGAGGCGACCGAGGTCGTCGAGGGCGAGGACGGCAGCTTCACGTTCCACGGTGAGCCGGTCACCCGTGAGTTCGGGAAGATGGGCAAGAGCCTGAAGAACATGGTCACGCCCGACGACATGTACGCCGCCTACGGCGCGGACACGTTCCGGCTGTACCAGATGGCGAGCGGGCCGCTGGATGCGTCACGTCCGTGGAACACCCGTGACGTCGTCGGCATGCATCGATTCCTGCAGCGGGTGTGGCGCAACGTCGCCGACGAGGCGACCGGCGACTCGATCGTCACCGACGTCGAACCGTCCGACGAGCTGCTGCGTCGTCTGCACCGCACGATCGACTCGGTCCGGGGCGACTTCGACGGGCTGCGCATGAACACCGCCGTGGCCAAGCTGATCGAGCTGAACAACGAGCTGACCGGTTTCGTGAAGGACGTCGGTTCGTCGCCGCGTTCGGTCATCGAACCGCTGACGCTGATGTTGGCGCCGCTGGCACCGCACCTGGCCGAGGAGATCTGGAGCCGTCTGGGTCATGCCGACTCACTGACCCACGAGCCGTTCCCGGCCGCCGACCCGGCGCTGCTGGTCGACGACACGGTCGAGTACCCGATCCAGGTCAACGGCAAGGTCCGCAGCCGCATCACGGTCGCAGCCGACGCCGATCAGGACGCAGTGCAGGCCGCGGCCCTGGCCGACGAGCGCATCCTCGAGATGTTGGGCGGCAACGAGCCCCGCAAGGTCATCGTCGTTCCCGGCCGAATGGTCAACATCGTCGCCTGACCCTGCGCGCCGGCGAACTGTCTGTCTCCAGCGTTGCTCTGGCAACGGCTGGGACAGACAGAAGCAACAGCGCGGCGGAAGCAAGTCGGTACGTTCTCGGGTTGTCGTCGTGACACCGCTGCGCCGTGGCACCGCAACGCAGCGACACCGCACACCGGAGACGAGAGACATGGCTGAAGTACGCAACGCTCGAGGAGAGGCCGAGGCACTGCTCGGTGACGGCATGGCCGCGCGGGTGCTCGAACCGTCGCCGCCCGCGGTCATGGACGAGTTCTTCGCCGACGATCCGACCGAGGTCGCCACCGAAGGAGCGACCGTCTCGCCGGTCGCCAACGCCGACACGACCTGGGCCGAGGTCGTCGCCGCAGACGCCGCGCTGGCCGAGTTCGCGGACGCACGTTGGCTCACCCCGACACGCCGACTCAGCGCGCCGCCGGCGACGCTCGCCGACACGCGCCTCGCCCTCCACCGGGTCGCTGCCTACGTGATGTCACCCGCCCGCCGGCGGGTCAACGAGAAGATCGCCCTGCGTTGGACACTCGGGGGATTCGGCACACCGTTCTTCGGCGCTGACGAGCAGCTGCGGATCGAGGGAACCGACCTCGTGGTCCAGCAAGGTGACACGGTTCGAGCCGTGCCGCTGACCACGCTCAACGAGGTCGCCGCCGCACTCGGCAGCACGCCCGACGTCGAGTGGGCGTCGCAGTTCGACATCCCCGAGCCGGGTGATCTCGACGCACCGCTGAACGTCGACCCTGCCGCATCGGCGTGGCTGGGGGAGTGGTACGGCTTCGCCACATCGGTGCTCGAGGAGCTCCGTCACGACCCTGAGTCGTCCGATGTCAGCCGCATCCAGCTGTGGCCCGAACACTTCGACCCGGCGTTCGAGATGCTGAGCGACGCCGAGAAGCGGCGGGCCAGCTACGGCGCCTCGCCCGGTGACGTGCACATCGACGAGCCCTACCTCTACGTCGGCCCCTGGTACGGCGCCGACCAGCCGGCGAACGACTTCTGGACCAACGGCTTCGCAGCGAAGCCCCTGTCGTCGTTCATCGACGCCGACGACCAGCGGGCCGCAGCGCTCGAGTTCTACCGCCACGGCCGCCAGCTCCTCGCGGACGTCTGACCGGGCCGTGCGCACCGCCTTCGTTCTCTCCGGTGGAGCCGCGCTCGGCGCGGTGCAGGTCGGCATGCTGCAGGCCCTGCACGGGCACGGCATCCGTCCCGACCTGGTCGTGGGGACGTCGGCCGGCGCCATCAACGGCGCCTGGGTGGCGAAGCCAGGCGGCTACGACGACCTCGACGGGCTCGCTGCCGTGTGGCGAGAGCTGCAGCGTTCCACCGTCTTCCCGGTGTCGTGGTGGCGCGTGGCCAAGGGGCTGACCGGACGCGCCGATCACTTCGTGTCGTCGGATCCGCTGCGTCGGATGATCTCGCGCAACGTCCCGTTCCGCCGGATCGAGGACGCCGAGATCGAGTTCCACGTCATCGCCGCCGACGTGCTCGAAGGCAAGGACCACCGGTTCTCGAGCGGCCCGGTGCTCGATGCGGTCGTCGCGTCGGCGTCGATCCCCGGTGTCCTGCCGCCGGTCGAGATCGACGGCTCGCTGTACCTGGACGGCGGCACGGTCAACAACACGCCGCTGACCCACACCATCCAGCTGGGTGCTGACCGCGTCTGGGTCATCCCGAACGCATTCGCCTGCGGCACGACCCGGGCACCGTCGTCGGCACTGGGTATGGCGCTGCACGCGGTGTCGCTGCTCGTGAACCGGCGCCTGGCTCGCGACGTCGAGCGCTTCCGTGACACCGTCGACCTGCGTGTCATCCCGCCGCCGTGTCCGGTCGATGTCGGTGCGCTCGACTTCGCCCACGGCGCAGAACTGATCGAGGCCGGTCGCTCGACCGCCGAGGCGTGGCTGTCGACGCTCGACCTCGACGCTCCGATCGGGCAGCCGGACGAGGACGTCGCCGGACCGGCATCGGTCGAACCCGGAGTGCGAGCACTCGATCCCGATGTCGCCGAGCCGCTGAACATCGGCCTCTTCTGAGGGACCCTCGGCGTCACACCCATTGGCACACCCACCGTCCGACCTACTCGGGAGGGTGTGACCATCGTCTCCTGCCGTAGGATCTGCGGCATGAAGGAACTCGTCTACTCCCGCCTCTTCTACCCGGCCATCGACAAGTTCGGTGACCGCGAAGTGATGGTTTCCGGCGCGTACCGGGCCACGATGAAGGAGCACGCTGACCGCGTCCTTCGCCTGTGCGACGCGCTGTCGTCGCTCGGCGTCGGCCCGACCGACCGCTTCGCCGTCATGGCGCTCAACGGTCATCAGTACGAGGAGCTGTACCACGCAGCCTTCCTCGGGGCCGGAGTCATCAATCCGCTGAACCTGCGCCTCGCCGGCGCCGAACTCGACTACATCGTCCGTGACTCGGGCTGCGAGGTCGTGTTCGTCGACGCGTTCTTCGCCCCGCTCATCGACGCGGCGATCACCCAGCAGGAGGACAGCCCCCTGCGCCACGTGGTGCTCATCGGCGACGGCGACGTCCCCCACACCGACAAGTACGAGGACCTGCTGGCTGCGGCCACGCCGACCCGCCCGGCCGAGCCCGAGGAGGACTCGCCGGTCGTCCTCATGTACACCGGCGGCACCACCGGCCTGCCCAAGGGCGTGCTGCTCGACCAGCGCGCCGAGATGCTGAACATCTACCACTCGGGCATCGCGCTCGGCGGCCTTCGCAAGGACGCCATCTACCTGATGCAGACACCGATGTTCCATGCGGCGTCGATGGTCGGCATCCTCGGCATGGTCATCAGCGGCGCCAAGACCGTCTTCATCCCGTTGTTCGACCCGGCCGGCGTGCTGGCCCTGTGCCAGGCCGAGAGCGTCACCCAGACCGTCATGGTCCCGACCATGATCGGCATGACCATCGCCCACCCGGACTACTCGCCGGAGAAGCTGGCCACGCTCGAGACCCTCACCTACGGCGCGTCGCCGATGCCGGCCGCCATCCTCGACAAGCTCCTCGTGGACCTGCCGAACGTCGAGCTCACCCAGGGCTACGGCATGACCGAGGCCTCGGCCGTGCTCACCTTCCTGTCGCCCGAGGATCACGTGGCGGGCAACCCGCGTCTGCGCTCGGTCGGCCAGCCGGTGCTCGGCGTCGAGCTCTCCATCCAGGACGAGGACGGCAACATCCTCCCGCAGGGTGAGATCGGCGAGGTCTGCGCCAAGGCCGGCAACTTCATGACCGAGTACTGGAACAAGCCCGAGGCCACGGCCGAGGTGTTCCAGGACGGCTGGTACCACACCGGCGACGCGGGCTATCTCGACGAGGAGGGCTACCTGTTCCTCGTCGATCGCGTGAAGGACATGATCATCTCGGGTGGCGAGAACGTGTACTCGGCCGAGGTCGAGAACGCGATCTCGACCCACCCCGCGGTCGCCCAGGTCGCCGTCATCGGCATCCCGCACGAGATGTGGGGCGAGCAGGTGCACGCCATCGTCGTCCCGAACGAGGGCGCCGAGGTCACCGCCGAGGAGATCATCGAGCACGCACGCCAGTCGATCGCCGGCTACAAGGTGCCGAAGGGCGTCGACTTCCGTGCCGAGCCGCTGCCGCTGTCGGGCGCCATGAAGGTGCTCAAGCGTGACCTGCGTGCCCCGTATTGGGAAGGCCACGACAAGGGCATCAACTAGTTCTGCCTTGCCTCCTCGTCGTTCTGCGACGAACTCGCCGCCCGGCCGTTCCGTTCGGCCGGGCGGTCGTCGTTTTGGGACAGCTAGAATGTCCTGATGGCGGACCTCGACGAGCGCAAGTCGGCGGTACTCCGGGCGGTCGTCGCCCAGTACATCGACACGGCACAACCCGTGGGTTCGGTCGCCATCGCGAAGGACGAGTCGATCGGTGTGTCGTCGGCGACCGTCCGCAACGAGATGGCCGCCCTCGAGCAGCTCGGCTATCTGAGCCAGCCGTACACGAGCGCCGGTCGGGTCCCGACGGAGCTCGGCTACCGCGTGTTCGTCGACGGTCTGGGTGGCGCCGGCGTGTTGCAGCCCACCGAGTCGGCGCAGGTGCGGGACTTCTTCCAGGCCGCACGAGGGGCGATCGAAGACCGGTTGGCCGACACGTCGGAGCTGTTGTCCGACCTGACCGCCTACACCGGCGTGATCGTCGGGCCGTCGCACGATCCGGCGGTCGTCAAGTCCGCACAGCTCGTCCTGCTCGAGCCGGGTCGTGCGCTGCTGGTCGTCGTGCTGTCGTCCGGCACGGTCGAGCGACACGACGTGGTGCTCCCCGACGACGCCGATGACGATCTGGTCGCCAGGGCCACGAACGCACTGGCGGACCTGCTCGTCGGCTCGGGCCTGGGTTCGGAGCTGGAGGTCCGTTCGACCGGTGAGGCCCGCCTCGACGTGGTCGTCGAGGCCGCGGTGAACGCCGTCGCCGGAAGCGATGCCGGGGCGCCGGTGTTCGTCGGCAGTACCTCGAACATGGCCGCCCAGTTCGACGCCATCGACACCGTGCGGGGCGTGCTGAGCATCCTCGAGCAGCAGTTGATCGTCGTGAGCATGGTGAGCGATCTGCTCGACCGTGGTCTGTCCGTCGCCATCGGTTCAGAAACCGGTCTGCCGCTCGCCGAGTGCTCGGTGGTGCTGGCGCCGCTGGTGGTCGACGGCGAGCAGGCCGGTTCGGTCGGTGTGCTCGGCCCGACACGCATGGACTACCCGAAGGCCCTCGCCGCGGTCGAGGTCGTGTCCGAACAACTCGGCGAGTCCATCGACACCGCGAGCTGACCGAGCCGCAGGGGCGGCGGCGAGTTCACGAAGGGGCGCAGCTCGCCAGAAGGCATCGGCCTGATGTCGCCGGCAGCCTCGTCGGGTTGTGGGGGTCGCGGTGGCACAATGTCTGCTCACATCGACGTGTCGAGGAGCGGAGTCCGCGTCCGTGGCTGACTACTACGAACTGTTGGGTGTGGGGCGTGACGCCTCCGCCGACGAGATCAAGAAGGCCTATCGCAAGCTGGCGCGCCAGCTGCACCCCGACGCGAACCCGGACGACCCCGAGGCCGAGGCGAAGTTCAAAGAGGTCTCCAAGGCCTACGCCACGTTGTCCGACGACGAACAGCGGGCCACCTACGACCGCTACGGCGAAGAAGGCCTCGGCGGCGCCGGCTACGACCCGTTCCAGGGGTTCGGCAACGTCAACGACATCTTCGAAGCCTTCTTCGGCGGCCAGAGCCCCTTCGGTGGTGGCGGTCGCGGACGCGGCCCGTCGGGTCCGCCGCGAGGCGCCGACATGGAGGTCGCCGCCGACATCTCCTTCCTCGACGCCGTGTTCGGCACCGAGACCGAGGTGTCGTTGCGCAGCCCCGTGACCTGCGGGACCTGCGACGGCAACGGAGCGGCTGAGGGTGCCGAGATCGTCACCTGTTCGACGTGTGGTGGTGCCGGCCAGGTGCGCCAGGTCCGGAACTCCATCCTCGGCCAGATGGTCACGACGGGCCTGTGCCCGGCATGCCAGGGCGACGGCACCCAGGTCACCGAGAGCTGCGGCACCTGCCGCGGCGAGGGCCGCGTCACCGAGAAGGTCGACCACACCGTTCGCATCCCGCAGGGCGTCGATCACGGCACCACGCTGCGGTTGACCGGTCGCGGCGCCGCAGGCCCGCGAGGCGGCCCTGCCGGCGACCTGTACGTGCACATCCGTGTCGCCTCACACGAGCGGTTCGTGCGGTCCGGTGAGGACGTCCACGACGAGCTGCACCTGTCGCTCGCCCAGGCCGCCCTCGGTGTCAACCTCACCTACGAGACGCTCGACGGCACCGAAGAGCTCGAGATCCCGGCCGGCACGCAGCCCGGCGAGGTGATCCGCCTCCGCGGCGAAGGTGTGCCACGCCTCCAGGGCCGCGGCCGTGGTGATCTGCTCATCACCATCGTCGTCGACGTGCCGAAGAAGCTGCCCGACGAGCAGGAAGCGCTGCTGCGGCAGCTGGCCGAATTGCGCGGGGAGGATGTCGCCCCACCCAACGAGGGCCTGATGTCGAAGTTCAAGTCCGCCTTCCGCTGACGTGTCCAACGAGCCCTCCGACGGCGATGCCCATGGCGTCCGTCGCCCCGACGGCCGCGGCGGCCCGCACGTGTTCGTCGACGATCTGTCGACACCCGTCCTGAGCGACGAGGACCAACACCACCTCGGCCGTGTACGGCGTCTGCGCCACGGCGACCCGATCACGGTCGGGGACGGACGAGGCAGCTGGGCTGCAGCACGATTCGCCCCGGTCGCCGAGCTCGAACACGAACCGATCGTCGTCCCCGAACCCGCGGTGCCGATCGCCGTCGGCATCGTCGCGGTCAAGGGCGACCGGACCACGTGGGCGGTGCAGAAGCTCACCGAGATCGGCGTCGACCGCATCCTCCTCCTGTCGTCCTCACGCTCGGTGGTGCGTTGGAAGGGCGAGAAGGGCGAGGCCGCAGTACGCCGTCTGGACGGTGTCGCACGGTCCGCGGCGGTGCAGTCGCGGCGCGTCCATCTTCCGGTGATCGAGCCGGTGACGAACGCCACTGAGGTGATGGCTCGAGACGGCGTCGCAGTCGCCCAATGGGGTGGCGCGCCGGTCGGCCTCGACCACCCCACGATCCTCGTTGGCCCAGAAGGCGGTTGGGATTCCGCGGAGATCGACGCCGCGCGAGCGACGGTCGACCTCGGTCCCGGAGTCCTGCGCGCGGAGACCGCTGCGGTGGTCGCGGGGACCCTTCTGCAGGCGATTCGGACCGGCATGATGCGCCATCACTCAGAGTGAGCTAGGGTGCACCCCGAATTGAGGCGGGCATGGGAGCAGCTGGATCGTCCAGCCGCGGCAACCCTTGCCTGTGTGAGCGGGTAGGAACCTCGAACAGTGCCGGACATCGATCTGACATCGGCAGAATCCGAAGAGGATGTGGCCTACGGCAAGCGTGTGGGTGAGCGCTTGCGTGCCATTCGTCGCCAGAAGCGCATGTCGCTCCAGGACGTCGAAGCCGAGTCGACACACGAGTTCAAGGCGTCCGTGCTGGGCGCCTACGAGCGAGGCGTCTCCGTGCCTCGCCTGCACCGACTCGCACGTTTCTACAACGTGCCGGTCTCGCAGCTGCTGCCACGCACCGACGACGACGATGCCGTCGACGGCGTCGACAACCGTGACGACGCCAACGTCACGATCGACCTGACTCGCCTCGAGTCCATGGACGGTCCTGATGCGGCGATGCTCACGCGTTACCTGTCGATGATCCAGATGCAACGCCAGGACTTCAACGGCCGGATGCTGACCATTCGTCGTGACGATCTCCGTGCGATCGCCTGCATCCTCGACACCAGCGTCGACTCGGCCTCCAGCCGTCTGTCCGACCTGGGCCTCCGCCTCGGGGGTTAGCCCCACCGACATCAGTCTGAGCCTCGAAGCCGCTCCACCGGGGCGGCTTCGTCGCGTTGCGAGTTGCGCACGAACGAAGTGAGAGTGGAACTCGGGAAGCGAGCGAAGCGAGCGTCGGGCGGCTTCGTTGCGTTTCCGGCCAGCCATACTCAGTGGATGGGAGTTGTGCCCGAACGGAGTGAGGGTGGAACTCCGTTAGCGAGTGAAGCGAGCGGCGTGTATGTGCATGTGCCGTTCTGTGTGCACAAGTGTGACTACTGCGCGTTCGCGACGTGGACTGATCGGGGGCATCTGGTCGATGCGTACATGGACGCTGTGCGGCGTCAGGCGGCCGAGGCGGCGGTGACCATGCCGCCCGTCGACACGGTGTTCGTGGGCGGCGGCACACCGTCGCTGGTGTCGGCTGAACAGCTGATGGCGGTGCTCGACGAACTTCCTCTGGCCGACGGGGCCGAGGTGTCGGTCGAATGCAATCCGGACACGGTCGACGTCGAGCTGTTCGAGACCTATCGAGCGCACGGGGTCGACCGGATCAGCCTCGGAGTGCAGTCGATGGTCCCGCACGTGCTCCAGGCCCTCGGGCGCACGCACGACCCGGACAACGTCGCTGCTGCCGTCGAGGCGGCGCGAGCGGCGGGCATCCCTCGTCTCAACCTGGACCTCATCTACGGGGGTGCGGGTGAGTCGCTGGCGGACTGGGAGCGGACCCTCGCCGACGCAGTCGCACTCGGTCCCGATCACGTCAGTGCCTATGCGCTGACCATCGAGCCCGGTACCGGTCTGGCGGACGATCCGGCCCGCCATCCCGACGACGACGATCAGGCCGAGAAGTACCTCGCCGCCGACGCAGCGCTGACCGCGGCGGGCCTCGCGAACTACGAGATCTCGAACTGGGCGAGGCCGGGGGAGGAGTGCCGCCACAACCTTCTCTACTGGACCGGCGGCGACTACCTGGGCTTGGGGTGCGCCGCGCACAGCCACATCGCCGGGCGACGGTTCTGGAGCGTGCGCACGCCCGACCGGTTCATCGCGGCCGTCGAGTCCGGCGCCTCGGTCGAAGCCGGGTCGGAGACACTCGACCCCGAGACGCGCTCGATCGAACTCCTGCAGCTGCAGGTGCGCCTGCGCGACGGTGTGCCGGTCGAGACCGTGCCCGAGGAGGTGCGGCATCTCGTGGAGGTCGGCGAAGATCGCCGTGCCCGTCTCACTCTCGACGGACGCCTGCTGGCCAACGAGGTCGCTGTCCGTCTCGATCCCGCAGGAGCCGACTCATGAGCGTCACCATCGAATCCGTGTCGCAGGGCGAACACCACTTCGTCGAGATCACGATCGATGACGGCCTGCTCAACGTGCTCGATCTGGCGGCGGTGTCGTCCATCGGCGAGGGCTTCGACCTCGCAGTCGCATCCGGGCATCCCGTCGTCCTGACGGGTCGCGCGGGCGCCTTCACCGCCGGTCTCGACCTGAAGGTGCTGCGAACGGGCGGCGAGGCAGCGGCCGAGCTGCTCGACGCCATGGCCGCGGTGCTGGTGCAGGCGGTCGAACTGCCCGTGCCGCTGGTCGCCGCCGTGAACGGACCGGCCATCGCAGCCGGCGCCATGTTGTGCCTCGCCGCTGACGATGTCGTGATGGCAGCCGGCGACCATCAGGTCGGCTTCAGCGAGGTGCGACAGGGGATGCCGTTGCCGCTGCTGGCCGTCGAGCTCGCCCGTGAGTTCCTGGCCGCCGATGCGCTGCTGCCCGCCACGGCTCACGCCACGACGTACTCGCCCGCAGCGGCCACCGCCGTCGGCTTCGTCGACACCGTGGTAGCCGCCGACGAGGTCCTGGCGACGGCCCGTGAACGTGCGGTGCGGCTCGGCACCTTGCCAGCTGAGGCGTACGCACTGACGAAGCGACGCGTACGTGGCGGTCTCGTGCAGCGCATGCGTGCAGCGCTCGCCGACTGACGACGGCTGACCGAGAACGACGCGGCGGGGTTCGTCGGGACTCTGCGGAAAACGACGTCGGGGGGCGCGGCCCCCCCGGGTGATTCCCCCCCCGGATTGTG
>JAHDHM010000050.1:0-2014 GCA_020631315.1 Acidimicrobiales bacterium | reverse complement strand
GGTTCGTCGGTGCGGAAAACGCCGTCGGGGCCTGCGGCTGGGCCCCGACGGATGATTCCCCCCCAGGAGTCGTTGGTCATCATATGTGACGCACGACACCCTTGGAAACACTTCCGGCCAAATTGTCGCAATCGTCGGATCGCGATGTTGGTCGAACCGAGTGAACGTGTGCCGGCTCAGGCGGAACCGACGGCGGCGAAGCCGGCATCGAGGTCGGCGATGATGTCCTCGATGTGCTCGACGCCGACCGACAGGCGAACCAGGTTCGGCAACACGCCGGTGGCCTTCTGCTCCTCGGGCGTCAGCTGGCTGTGTGTCGTGCTCGCCGGATGGATGGCGAGGCTGCGCACGTCGCCGATGTTGGCCACGTGGCTGTGCAGCTCGAGGCTCTCGACGAACCGCTGGCCGGCCTTGGCAGCGCCTTCTGAACCATCACCCTGGGCACCGCCCTTGATGCCGAACGCCAGCACGGAGCCGGCGCCGCGGGGCAGGTACTTCTTGGCGTTGGCGCTCCACGGCGACGACTCGAGGCCCGCGTAGGCGACCCACTCGACCTGCGGGTGACCTTCGAGGTATGCAGCGACGGCCTCGGCGTTCTGGACGTGGCGCTCCATGCGCAGCGGCAGCGTCTCGAGTCCCTGGAGGAACAGGAACGCGTTCATCGGGGCGATCGCTGCACCCAGGTCGCGCAGCATCTGCACGCGGGCCTTGATGATGAAGGCGCCGGCGCCGAGTGCGGGCCAGTAGGCGAGGCCGTGGTAGCTGGGGTCGGGTTCGGTGAAGTTCGGGAACTTGTCGCCGGCGCCGAAGTCGAACGTGCCGCCGTCGACGATGAGGCCGCCGATCGAGGTGCCGTGGCCGCCGATGAACTTGGTGGCCGAGTGGATGACGATGTCGGCACCGTGCTGCAGCGGGTTGCACAGGTACGGCGAGGCGACGGTGTTGTCGATCATGAGCGGCACGCCGACGTCCTTGGCGATGGCCGAGACTCCTTCGAAGTCGAACACGTCGTTCTTCGGGTTGCCGATCGTCTCGCCGTAGAAGGCCTTGGTGTTCGGGCGCACGGCGGCGCGCCAGGCGTCGAGGTCGTGCGGGTCCTCGACGAAGCTGACCTCGATACCCAGCTTCGGCAGCGTGTAGTTGAACAGGTTGTAGGTGCCGCCGTAGAGCGATGGGCTGGCGACGAGGTGGTCGCCGGCTTCGGCCAAGGTGAGGATGGCCAGGGTCTCGGCGGCCTGGCCCGACGCGACGGCCAAGCAGCCAGGCAGGCCCACGGCGGTGCGCACGCCGCCTTCGAGGGCGCTGATGCGCTCCTCCAGCACGTGCTGGGTCGGGTTCATGATGCGGGTGTAGATGTTGCCGATCTCGGCCAGCGCGAACAGGTTCTGTGCGTGTTCGCTGCTGTCGAAGACGAACGAGGTCGTCTGATAGATCGGCACCGCTCGTGCGCCGGTGGCCGCATCGGGCTGCTGACCCGAGTGGATGGCCTGTGTCTCGAACTTCCAGTTGTCGCTCATGTGAGTGCTCCCCGTGATGGTGAGCACACGATACGCAAAGAATGCGTTCAAACAACAGTATTTGTCTGGTGTCAAGCTGGGGCCGAGGTAGGCGTCAGTGGCGCAGGTCGTCCTGCGCGTCGAGTGGTCCGGTGTGTGGCAGTTCGACGTGCATCCCCGGAAGGATCAGATCGGGGTTCGTCGGGTCGGGCAGCCGGTGGCGATTGAGTTCGATGATCTCCAGCCACCAGTCGGCCACGGCCTCGGCACGTCCGTCCGGCGAGGTCGCCTCGGCGATGCCCCACAGGTGGTCGCCGGGCTCCACCATCCAGGTTTCGAGCGGGCTCGGCGGCGGTGGGGGCGCGAGCGCATCGGCTGCAGCTGTCCCATCGTCCGGCATGACCGCTGTCGGGGCCGACGGCTCTCCGGCCGGCCGGCCAGCGAGCAGCTCGACGGTCTGGTCGACCGGTCGCGGGTTGGTCCACCGCGCCGGGGTGTCGGGGAGCAGGGTGATGGTC
>JAHDHM010000049.1 GCA_020631315.1 Acidimicrobiales bacterium | reverse complement strand
GTCCGACGCCGTACGACGGTTCGGCTGGCTTCGTCGACAAGTGGGAGCACCGCTTCGTCGAGTGGGCCGAAGGGGAGGGGCTGACGCTGGACTATGCCACCGATCACGACGTCGAGACCGACCCCGACCTGCTCACTGGGTACCGGTGCGTCGTGCTCGTGGGTCACAGCGAGTACTGGTCGGCCGAGGAGCGCCGCCAGCTCGACGAGTACGTCGAGGCCGGCGGCCACCTCGCCATCTTCTCCGGCAACACCGGCTACTGGAAGGTCCGCTGGGAGGACGACGGCACCACGCTGATCGCACACAAGTGGGCAGGGGAGACCGACGACCCGTCGTGGCCCGATCCGGCGACTCGTGGCGACGCGACACACCTGTGGTCACACCCCGAGTTCGGTCGACCGGAGGCCGAGGTGACGGGTCTGTCGTTCCTGTACGGCGGCTACCACCGCCTGGTGATGTGCGTGGCTCGTGGTTCGGCCGCCTACACCGTGCACGACGACGGCCACTGGGCACTCGACGGTGTCGACCTGTACTACGGCGACACGTTCGGCGGTGACGTGCCGCTGGTCGGCTACGAGAACGACGGCTGCCCGATCCGGTTCGACGAGCGCGGGTTGCCTGCTCCCGACGGTGGCGTGGGCGTCCCGCCGAACCTGGAGATCATCGCGACCGCACCGGCGATGCTGTTCGAACCGCCGGACAGCCCGTTCCCACCGGCGATCCCTCCGGAGCATCCCGAAGTGCTGGCGAAGATCGCCTACGGCCTCGACGGCGAGGCGGGCGTCGAGCGGGTCAACCGGGGGCACGCCGTGATGGCCAGCTTCCGCAAGGGGAGCGGCGAGGTGTTCAACGGCGGCACCACCGAGTGGGCGCACGGTCTCGCTGCCGGCGACCCGTACGTGGTCGGCATCACCCGCAACGTGCTGCGCCGCTTCACCGCCGACGACTGAACCTGTGATGACCTAGGGCAGCGGACGGTCGGCGTAGGTGTGGCGGACGGCGTCGGGGTCGGGGTTGCCCTCGTCGGGGCCGACCGAGATGCGCTCCAGGCCCAGGCGGTCGGCGACCTTCCAGGAGGCGACGTTGTGCTCGAGCATGATCGCGACGACCGGCCAGTCCGGCTGGACGGCGTTCGCCGCGTCGATGGCCGCGCGGCCGAGTTCGGTGGCGTAGCCGTTGCCCTGCACCTCCGGGCTGAAGCGATAGTAGAGGTTCCACCGATCCTGACCACCGACCGGGCGGCAACCGCCGCAGCCGATGACGGGTCCGTCCGGCGCGATCCGGACCGACCAGTAGCTCAGCCCGAGGCCCCAACCGGCGATGGCGGCCTCGACGGCGTCGGCGGACGCAGCCCGTTCGGCGTGGCGGCCCGAGGGGAAGTGCTCCCACACTCGCGGGTCGGCGTGGATGGTGTGCCAGTCGTCGACGTCGTCGATGGTCGGCTTGGTGAGGAGCAGTCGGTCGGTGTGGTGCGATGTCCAGTCGGTCACGCTCGTGTCGCTGTTCAGTTCGCGTTTCGGTTGCGGCGCGCCGTCATCCGCAGCAGCGTCTGAGGGACCGCTGCCGGCAGCCGCGACACGGCGTCGAACACGTAGGCATCGGGCCCGATCAGGCAGCGGCGGCGGTTGCGTCCGACCGACTTCAGGATCTTCTTCGCCGCGTCCTCCGGGCTGGTGCGTGTCATCTTGTCGAACTCGGCGATGGTCTCATCGTGGCTGCCCTCGGCCGAGTCCCAGCGAGCGTTGCGGACGATGTTGGTCGTGATGCCACCCGGATGGACGGTCGTCGCCGACACACCGCACGGGTCGATGTCGAGCTCGATCCGGAGCGCGTCGGTGTAGCCGCGCACGGCGAACTTGGCGGAGTTGTAGGCGGCCTGGCCGGGGATCGACACGAGGCCGAACACGCTCGAGATGTTCACGACGTGCCCGTCGCCGCTCGCCTTCAGGTGAGGGAGGAAGGCATCGGTGCCGTTGACCACGCCCCAGAAGTTGATGCCCATGAGCCACGTGAAGTCGTCGTGGTTCATGGTCGCGATGTCGGTCATGACCGTCACGCCGGCGTTGTTGATGATCAGGTTCGCCGACCCGTGCTCCTCGACGACCGTCTCGGCCCAGGCGAACATCGCCTCGCGGTCGGCGACGTCGAGCACCTGCGACGTGACCTTCACACCGAAGCCCTCGACGAGGGCGACCGTCTCGGCGAGGCCCGCCTCGTCGACGTCGCTCAGTGCGAGATGGGCGCCTCGGCGTGCCAGCTCGATCGCCAGTGCCCGGCCGATGCCCGAGCCCGCTCCGGTAATGGCCGCGACCTTGCCGTCGAAGTTCCGCATCCGTCGAGTCTGGTGGCGGCACACCGTCGGAGCAACGGGATGCAGCGTCCGGAGTCGTTCGTGCTGTTCGTGCTCAGGTACCTGCTGCCGGCCGTCCGGGTTGGCTCGGTACCGTTGATCGTGACGTCGAAGGAGACTTGATGACGGACAGCGCAGCACCGCTCCAGGACTTTCTGGAGGACCACGACGCCAAGTCGAGCGCGGCCATCGACGATGGCGGAAGTGACGTCGGCGGCCGAATCGTCGAGGCCCGTGAGGCCGCCGGCCTGTCGGTGGAGGCGGTCGCGAACCGCGTCGGTGTCAAGGCGTCGACGGTTGCCAAGTGGGAGCGAGGCAGCGCGCCGAGGAGCAATCGGATCGTGTCCCTCGCCGGTGTCCTCGGTGTCACGCCGACCTGGTTGCTGATGGGCCACGGCACCGAGCCCCGCGAAGCCAGCGAACTCGACGATGTGCGACAGGGCCTCGCCCGTGTTCACCAGCAGCTGACGGCGGCGCTCGAAGAGGTCGATGCGATGGCGCAACGTCTCGACGACGGCAACTGGGTGGTCGACCTCGGCGAGTCCTAGCGACGACGGTCGACGGCAGGTCACCCTGCTCGCGGCCGGGCTCGATCACGATGTGTACGACGAGAACGTGCTCGACACGTTCATCGCCGCCGAACGAGACGCCGACTTCGGCGCGACCGAGCTGCACGGTGGGTCGGCTCGCATCAATGCATCAACGCATCATGATGCTACGATGCGATCATGCGTACCACCGTCGATCTTCCCGACGACCTGCACGACGTCGCTCGCGAGCTCGCACATCAAGAGGGTCGTTCGATGAGCGATGTCATCGCCGATCTCGTGCGTCTCGGCCTTCGGCGCGACGTGGTGGCCCCGGCGGCATCGGTCCGCGGACTTCCGGTCGTGTCAGTGGGGCGGACGATCACGGCTGAAGACGTGCGCAGTCTCGACGACGAGTCGTGACGGTTCATCTCGCCGACGCCAATGTCCTCATCGCGTTGACCGTCTCGGATCATGTCCACCATCAGGCGGCGATCGACTGGTTCGCTCGAACCGAGCCCGACCTGGCGACCTGTCCGATCACCGAAGGCTCGCTGGTGAGGTTGCTGCTGCGGGAGGGGGCCACCGCCGTCGACGCAGTTGCGGTGCTCGATGCGCTTCGGGCGCAGGCGTGGCACCGGTTCCTCCCAGCGGACCTTCCGGTGTCGTCGGGTCAACTCGCCGGCGTGATCGGCCACCGTCAGGTCACGGATGCATACCTCGTGGCCCTCGGCCGACACCACGGAGCACCGCTTGTGACCTTCGACCGTGGCCTCGCAGCGCTCCACGGCGATGCCGTGTCGCTCCTCGGCACCTGAAGCACCCCGAAGCGACTCACTCTCCTTCGCTAGGGTCGAGCCGAGCTGAGGGGGAGCACTCTATGAGCGTCGTGACGTCGGGTCTGCGTGGGGTGCATCGGGTCGAGCTGGTCGTCGCCGACCCGTCGGCATCGGCTGCGTTCTACGGAGCCGAGACGACGCTCGTGTCCATCGGCGGCGCCGCGGCGGGCACCACGCTCCTTCGCGGACCGAACACCCACGTCGAGTTGCACGCCGCGACGGCTGCAGCAGCGGCGGCCACACCCGTCGAAGGCCCGGGCATCACCCACGTCTGCTTCCAGTCGCCGGCCGAGGACGGGCTGTTCCGCCGCTTCCTCGACCGTGGGGCGACGACGGTGACCCGTGGGGGAGCCACCGTCGACCTCGCCGGCGCCGGGGTGACCTATGGCTACGCCCGCGACGCCGACGGCCTCATGTTCGAGGTCGAGCAGCTCGATCGACCGCACTTCGACGGTCCGTTCTGGATCGCACACGTGGCGTTCGCGACGCCCGACATCGACCGGCTCGTCGAGTTCTACTCCGCGCTCATCGACAAGGAGCCGTATCGCCGGGTCAACAAGGTGATGGGCCCGCCCGTCGACGAGGTCACCGGTCTCGACGGGGCTCGCATGCGTGCGGCCTGGATCGACGTCGGCAACATGGTGCTCGAGTTCTGGCAGTTCATCAGCCCGCCGACACCGACCGATCGGGTCGAGCGTCCGGAGGGCGCGCCAGGGTTCGGGGCCGTGGTGTTCGAGGTCACCGATCTCGATGCCGAAGTCGCTCGTCTTGCGTCGCTCGGTGTCGCCGTGAGCGTCGAGGCCGTTCCCAGCCACTTCGGGCGGCAGGCATCGGGCGCGGATCCCGACGGCAACGTGCTGAAGTTCGTCGAGATCGACGACCCGGAGTTCAGCGTGCAGCGTTTGGCTCGTCGCGACGTCGACTGAATCGCTCCGATCCTGCCCGCAGCTTCAGCTGACGCGGTCGAGCAGGGCCCGCATCGCGGCGTGCACCTCGTCGGGTGCTTCGAGCATCGGCCAGTGGCGGACGCCTGGCAGACGCAGCACCGTGAGGTCGTCGGCGTAGTCGGCGAGCTCGTCCATGAACCGGGGCGAGAAGACACCGTCGTCGTCACCCCAGATCTGCAGGACCGGCACGGCGGTGCGGGCGTCGGCCGACGGCCACGGCTCGGCAGCGTCGAGCTGGTCTCGCTCGGGGATGTTGGCCCGGTACCAGTCGATGCCGGCGTCGATCGCACCCGGCACGGCGAATGCGGTCTGGGTCTCGCGCTGCATCGTCTCGTCGAAGGCGGGCAGGTCGAGCAGCGGCTCGTGGATGTAGCGCCAGAGCTCGTCGCTGTCGCCTTCGGTCATGAACGCGTGCATCTTGCCGTCGCGCATCGACCACATGTAGTCCGAGCGGGTGCGCTGGTCGTCGTCGGTCTGGAGCAGATGGATCAGCTGGTTGAAGGGCAGCCCGGCCATCGAGACCATCGCTCGCAGTCGTTCGGGTCGGGCTTGAGCGAATGCCCAACTCAGCACGGCGCCCCAGTCATGGCCCATGAGGACGAACGGCTCGTCACCGCCGAAGTGGTGGGCGACGCCGTCGACCAGGTCGATGAGGCGGTCGATCCGGTAGGCGTCGAGGTCGGCAGGCTTCGAGCTGTGGTTGGCGCCGAGCCCGTCGATCGCGACGACGCGATGCGTGTCGCTGAACTCGCGCACCTCGTTGCGGAACGTCGCAGCGCACGACGGGAAGCCGTGGTGGAGCAGCATCAGCGGCCCCGAACCGGCGGCCACGTAGCCGAGCCGGTGGTCGGCGACGTCGACGAACCCGCGCTCGACGTCGGTGTCGCCGGACGTCACTCGGCCTGCCCAGCCCGGCGAGCCTCCGCTGTTGCGTTGTCGCTCCGGCGAGCCTCCGCTGTTGCCTGTGCGGCTCGGATGCCGGCGATGCCCTGGTCGCGTAGCCGTTCCGGCTCGGTCGCGCGGATGATCTCGTTGTCGGCCACACCCTCGGGGACGTACCAGTGCAGGCGGTCACTGTCGTAAGCGGCGAGCACGCATGCGGCGACATCCTCTGGCGGCACGGTTCGAGCCGCGTCGGTACGTCCGACGTTGGCCTTGGCCAGGTTGCGGATCTGCTTGCGGGCCGAACCGGGACCGAACCGGTCGCTCTCCCACAGCGGCGTGTCGATGATGCCAGGGGCGACATCGGCGGCACGGCTGTCGTAGCGGGCGAGCTCGACGCTGAGGGCCTCGGTGAGGGAGCGGACGGCTGCCTTGGTGGCGCTGTAGACGGCCATGCCCGCGGTGCCGAAGACGGCGGCCGACGAGGCGGTCGAGAAGCAGAGCGAGTTCGGCGTCGCCGCGAGATGAGGGATTGCGGCATGCATGCCGTTCAACACGCCCATCAGGTTGATGTCGACGATGTCGCGCAGACGGTCGAACGGCACGTCGTCGAGGTTGCCGGCGACGGCGATGCCCGCGTTGTTGAACATCAGGTCGAGGCGGCCGCCGGCTGCGTCGACGAAGGCGGCGAGCGTCGTGTCGACGGCGTCCTTGTTCAGCACGTCGAGCAGTCCCGTGACGCCGTCGTCGCCGAGCTCGGATGCAAGCGCGTCGATGCCGTCCCGGTCCACGTCGTAGCCGCCGACGAACCAGCCCTCGTCCTTGAACAGGCGGGCCGTTGCGAGCCCGATCCCGCTCGCTGCTCCGGTGATGAAGATCGATCGCCGCTCACTCACGCCGATCATCCTGCCATCGGGGCGCCGCGTCAGCCGGGGCAGGCGGTGTCGGTGGTGGTGCCGTTCTGGCGGGAGCGGATGGCGAACGGTCCGGTGCCGGCGTCTCCCGCCGGGACGGCGAACGACCGGGCGTCACCCACCGACGCGTACCAACGGGTGCCGTTGACGTTGCGGACCTGGTAGCTGTTCTCACCGACGATGGCCGTCCAAGCGAGGCGGAGCGACCCGTTGTCGTCCAGCGTCGCGGTGCAGGTCTGTGCCGCCGGTGGTTCCGGCACGTCGATCGGTGGCACCCAGGGTCCGCCGAAGTCGAAGAACGCCAACGAGCCGGTGCGCCGGTCACCGCCACGGGGCCCGACGTGCTCGCCGTCGAAACCGATGAGCACGCCACGGTCGATGATGGTGACGGACTGACCACCGACACCGTCGATCGAGGTTCCCGGGTCCCAGGGGAGTGGAGTGCCGTCGTCGATGTCGAAGGCGGCGAGTCCGGCACGCCAGGTCGTGCTGATGCCGTCGCGGCAGTTGTTGTCGAACTGGTTGTACGAGTTGTCGGTGCGGCCCGGCCCACTGGCGATGCGACAGAAGTGGCCGGTCGCATAGACCGCTTCGTCCGAGATCCCCAGGCCGTAGACCGAGTCCTTGCCGACGGCGTGGAACCAGCGGATGTCGGTGGTCCGGGTGGTGGTCGGCACGAGATACACGCCACGTGCCCTCACATCGTTCGGACGTCGGATGGTGAGCGCCATCAGGCTGCCGTCGTCGGAGACCGCTCCGGCCGTGATGTTGCGTGAGCCCTCGTAGATGTACTCCGACTGGCCGCCGTCGCGGAGTCGGTGACCGGTGATCGACGGCGAGTTCTGGTTGGAGATGTCGATGACGAGGGTGCCGCGAGCGCGGATCCCGTCGACGTCGTCGGCGCGGTGGACGACGGCGAGACGCCGGCCGTCGGCGGTCACACCGACGTCGAGGATCGGCGTCGATGGTCCGTCGAAGTCGAAGTCGAAGCGGGTGTTGACCTGGCCCGTCGCTTCGCTGATCTCGGCGAGGTGGGAGATGCGGGCGCCGTCGATCTCGGTGAACCCGCCGCCGACGAACAGTCGGCCGTCGTCGGACAGGTCGAGCACCGCGACGCGAGCCGATGCCGGGGCGTACCAGTTCCGGTCGAGGGTGCCGTCGGCAGCGTTGAGCTTGGCCAGACGACCGCGGTACGTGTCGTCCACGCGGTTGAACTGCCCGCCCACGAAGACGGAGAAGCCGTCGTTGGCCGGCTCGAGCGCGAGCACCGGTCCGTCGAGCACCGGGCGGAAGTCGTCGACGAATCGACCGGTGTTGATGTCGAAGGCAGCGAGGTAGGGCTGGCGGACCGAGTCGCCGTTGCGGAGATCGATGTTCAGGAAGTCGCCGCCCACGATGATGTGGCTGCCGACGATCGTCGACGCGAACACCTGCCGCGGCTCATCCCCGTTGAACGGCGTGGTGAGCACCCGGTCCATCGTGCGCGGTGTCTCGGGCGGGACACCCGGATGGTCGACGCCGGAGGCGCCGCTCACGCCGATGACACCAACGATCGCAGCGCAGACGAGTGCGATCAGGGTGAGCTTGCGAGCCAGCGCTCCGGGTAGGGCGAGCCAGTTCTTGTCGATCATGGGTCCGGTGTCCGCGTGTCGCCGTCACGGGACTCAGCCCGCGTTTCTACGACGCCCCATCGACGCCGTCGTCAGGAGATGTGACGCCATCCCGCACATGCGACCAGTCTCGAGCGCTCATGGACAGCCGTCGGCTGCCGACGGGTGTCGCATGTGGCGCAAGGTGGCTCTGTCCCTGCTCGTGTTCTCGACGGTCCTCGTGGCACCGGTCCCCGCTGCGGATGCGATTCCGGCGGGCGGTACCGCTGGTGCTCCTCGCGCTGCCGCGGGCACCCTGTCCGGCGGCGGCAGCCACTTCTGCGCGGTCCGTGATCAGCTCGACGTCGTCTGCTGGGGCTACGGCGGCGACGGTCAGCTCGGCCGCGACAGCACGGCCGACGTGGGTGACGACGAGGCGGTGCTGGCACCAGTCGACCTCGGCGGCCGCGCCGTGCGTCAGGTCACGGCCGGGGAGATGCACACGTGCGCACTCACCGCTCAGGGCGAAGTGTGGTGCTGGGGCGCGAACGACGAAGGCCAGCTCGGTCTCGGGCACGCCGATCCGGTGGGGGACAGTCCTGGCGACATGGCGACGCGTGCAGCGGCGGTCGACCTCGGCAGCGGCTTGTCCGCCGTCCAGGTCGCCGCAGGCGGCTCGACGACCTGTGCGATCCGCGACGACGGGTCGGTCGTGTGCTGGGGCGCCAATCGACGCGGCCAGCTCGGTCGAGGTGACGACCTGTCGATCGGTGACGGACCCGACGAGATGGGCGACGCGCTGACGCCGGTGCCGCTCGGGACCGGTCGCTCGGCGACCGCGATCGCGGTCGGTGACCAGCACGTCTGCACGATTCTCGACGACAACAGCCTCAAGTGTTGGGGCGAGGGAGGTTCCGGGGCACTCGGGACCGGAGCAGCCGACGACCTCGGCGACGAACCGGGCGAGCTGGGCGACGCTCTGGCCAGTGTCGACCTCGCAGGTCGGACCGTGCGTGCGGTTGCCGCAGGCAACGAGCTGACCTGCGCCGTCTTCGACACGGGCGAAGCGGCCTGCTGGGGTGACAGCCAAGACGGCGTGCTCGGCCTCGGCGCCGTGGACCTCAGAGGTACCGATCCGTCGCACATGGGCGACGGGCTCGCGCTGCTCGACTTCGGTCCGGGTCGCACGGTCCAGACCATCTCGATCCAGTGGAGCCACGCCTGTGCCGTGCTGGACGACGGTTCAGTTCGCTGTTGGGGTCAAGGTGACTGGGGAAAGCTCGGCAACGGTTCCGAGGAGCATCTCGGTGACGGCGATGGCGAGATGGGTGCAGCGCTGCTGCCGGTCCCGCTCGGAGCGGGCGTGAGTGCAGTGTGGGTCGCGGCCGCCGGCTCGTCGACGTGTGCCGTGCTGTCGGATTCGACGGTCAGGTGTTGGGGCTGGGGCGGCGAGGGCAATCTCGCCAACGGCAGCTCGGACCACGTCGGTGACCAGCCCGACGAGATGGGCGACGCGCTCGTGTCAGCGCGGCTCGGCCATCGCGCCGTGGCGTCACTCTCCTCGCGTGGTGGATCGGCCGCGTTCGTGTGCATCATCGACAGCAGCGGCGCGGTCCGATGCTGGGGTGACAACGGTCGTGGTCAGCTCGGTGTCGGCAACACCGACACCGTTGGCGACGATGCCGACGAAGTCGGGCCGACGATGACCGTCGTGCCGCTCGGCACCGGTCGCAGCGCGACGCAGGTGTCCGTCTCCGGATCGACGGCGTGCGCGGTGTTGGACGACGGCTCGGTGAAGTGCTGGGGTGGCAACTCGGCCGGCGCGCTCGGACAAGGACATCTCGACGATCTCGGCGACGACGCCGACGAGCTGGGTGATGCGCTCGATCCGGTGTCCCTCGGCACCGGCCGTACGGCAACACAGGTTGAGGTCGGCGGCGTCACCGACAACCCATTCGTCTGTGCGTTGTTGGATGACGGGTCAGTCAAGTGCTGGGGTGACAACGCGGTGGGGCAGCTGGGGCTCGAGACCTCTGCGGTCGCGGCGGTCGGTGGATCACCGTCTGACATGGGCGACGCGCTCTCCGCAGTCGATCTCGGCACCGGTCGCACCGCGGTTCGCATCGAGAGCGGTGTCGCACACACGTGCGCGCTGCTCGACAACGGCGACTTCAAGTGCTGGGGCTTCGGCGGCGACGGTCAGCTCGGCCAGGGGGCGACTGACAACCTCGGAGACGGTGCCGACGAGCTGGGCGACGCCCTTGCGACGGTGAACGTCGGCGTCGGTCGGCGTGTCGTCGACTTCGCAACTGCCGATGCCGCCACGTGTGCGGTGCTCGACGACGCATCGGTCAAGTGCTGGGGGCATGGCGGCTCGGGCCAGCTCGGACAAGGCAACACCGACAACCTCGGCGTGGTGCCCGGCGACATCGCACCGCCCGAGGTCGCGGTCGACCTCGGCAGCGGACGAACCGCGTCCACTGTGCACGCTGGTGGTGACGGCACGGTCTGCGTGATCCGAGACGACAGCAGCCTCGTGTGCTGGGGCGAGAACTCGTCGGGGCAGCTCGGTCGCGAATCAACCGACGACGTCGGTGACGGCGTCATCGCGACGGGCACCGGGGTGGTCGACCTCGACGGCACCACCGCCGTCGACGTGTTCGTCGGCGCATCGTTCGTCTGCGCACTGCTCGACACCAGTCAGGTGAAGTGCTGGGGCGACAACTCGTCAGGGCAGCTCGCACGTGGCGACACCGACAACATCGGTGACGGCAGCGACGAGATGGGTGCGTTCCTGAATGCCGTGGTCGCGACATCGGTCGCGTCGGCCGAGCCGCCGACGACGACACCGGCGGGTGCCGCATCGTCAGCGGTGAACTCGCTCGACGGAGGCACCGTGCGGTTCTCGTGGGCGCCACCCACGGATGACGGCGGCACGGCGATCACCGCCTACGAGGTGCAACGCTCGACCGACGGTGTCACCTACACGATGTTCGCCATGTTGCTTGCACCGACGGTCGGCCTGCTCGGCGCACAGAGTGGCCTGACCGTCGACGACACGGTTCCCGACGGTTCGACGTACTGGTACCGGGTGGCGGCGGTGAACGACGAAGGGCGCGGGCAGTGGTCCGATCCGGTGTCGTTCCCCATCGCCAGTGACGACGAGCCGCCCGCCTGGACGGCATGCCACGCCACCGAACCGGCCGGCTACTGGCTGGTCGAGGCGGACGGCACGGTCTTCCGGTTCGGCGACGCCGACCACCACGGCGACGGCGCACCACCGGCCGGACACCTTGCGATCGACATCGAAGCCACCCCTACTGGCTGTGGCTACTGGGTCCTGCACTCCGACGGGTCGATCGACGCGATGGGCGATGCCACCGATCTCGCCGACTTCGACCTCGCCGCGCTGGCGCCTGGCGAGGGTCTCTCGAGCTTTGCGCCGACGCCGAGCGGCGAGGGCCTGTGGGGATTCACGTCTCGCGGGCGAGTGCTGCTGACCGGTGACGCTGCACATCGTTCGGCCGGTGCACTCGTCGACACCAGCACGCTCGATCTGGACGGTCCGATCGTCGACGCGATCCCGACACCGAGTGGCGACGGCTACTACATGCTCGGCTCGGACGGCGGCATCTTCGCCTTCGGTGACGCGGTCTTCGTCGACTCGATCCCCGGCATCGGCATCACCCAGCTGGACCAGCCGGCAGTCGGTCTCGTTCCCGACCCCGATGGTTCGGGCTACTGGATCGTGGCGGCCGACGGCGGCGTGTTCTCCTTCGACGCGCCGTTCCGTGGCAGCTTCCCCGGGCTCGGCATCGGCAGCCTCAATCAGCCCATCACGACGATGACCCCCTACGGCAACGGCTACCTGCAGGTGGCGAGCGACGGTGGCGTGTTCAACTTCTCCGACAAGCCGTTCTCCGGCAGCCTCGGAGGGTCGCCGCCGGACACGCCGATTCGTTCCCTGACCCCCGCCTGGAAGTAGCCGGTTCGGGTCGGTCGTAGGCCGACCGTCAGCCGGCGAAGGCGGTCTCGAACATCGCGAGGGTCTTGGCCCAGCCGGTCTCGGCGGCTTCCTCGTGGTAGTTCGGCGTGCCCGGCCACGTGAAGCCGTGGTCGGCGCCGGCGAACGTCTTGACCTCGACGTTCGGCAGCGGTTCGACGGCGTCGAGGAAGCGCTGGTGCATCGCGATCGACTGGACCTCGTCGGCCTCGCCGATGCCGAGGTACATCGGCCGGGTCAGCTGATGAGCGGTGAGGTGCGGCGAGTCGGGGTTGTCGTCGGCCATGAACGACGGATGCCAGCACGAACCGGCGACGACGCGCTCGGGGTTGCGCTCCATGGCTCGGTAGACGGCACGGGTGCCGAGGCAGAAGCCGACCGTGGCGTACGACGTGTTCTCGCTGATGCCGGCCGCGGCGAGCGCGTCGGCACCGTCGGACTGGATCTGGTCGTCGGTCATCGAGGCGATCCAGCCCATGACCTCTTCACGGCTCGTCGGAGTCAGGAGCCGACCGTGACGGTGATGCAGGTCGGGTGTGATGACCCGGTAGCCGTTGCCGGCGAGGCGTTCCATGAAGTCACGGGTGGCCTGGCGCAGTCCGGGAGCATCGATGAACAGCAGGACCGTGGGCCAGTCGCCCTCGTCGGTCGGTTCGGTGATGACCACCGCCATCTCGCCGTCGGCAGTCGTGGTGTCCAGTTCGAGTTCCCGCGTGTCCATGCGCGGAACGTACCAGAGGCCTTGCTCGACAGTTCAGGCCGGCGGCGTCGTGACCCGCCTCCCGATCTGAAGGCCGATTTCGCGCGTAGTGCGCGCTACCGCCATCAAGATCCGACTGCCGCGCGCTCGAGCCGTTCAGATCATGCGAATTCGCCGAGCAGCAGGAGTGGTTCCGCGACACTGTGGCGATGGCCGGTGGGAGCGACGAGCGAGCCGATGCGATCGAGGCGTTCCGCGACGCAGCAATCGAGTGGGCGGCGACCGGGTACGGGCAACCGCTCGTCGACGCCGCCGGCGCACTCATAGTCGCCGATCCTGCAATCGAGTCGGAGGCGCTGGTGATGCTGGCGGGCGCACCAGCGCGTCTCGCCGACGAGGAAGCACATGCGTACGCGGCAGCCGCCTCGAGCGATGTCGGGGTCGACTTGGCCGATCCGCAGTCACCGGAGGCCTACCGGGCCTTCGGTCGGCTACTCGCACGGCGATTCCTCGCAGGTGCTGGGTCTGAGCGCGATCTCGCACGAAAGGTGCGGCGACTGTGGATCGACTCGGACTATTCCGGCCCGCTTGGCGATCTCGGCCACCTGCACGAGCGGGTCCTGCTGGCGGATGACGGCTACGAGATGATGGAACCTGTCGAGCGGGCGATTCGGTCGGCGGCCGAGCGGTTGGCGGCGGGTGACCCTCCTCCTCCTCCTCCTCGCCGCTCGTGGTGAGCCTCGTGAGCTCCGCCCGAGGGGTCTCCAGACCGATTGGTCTTGCCGCGAACACCGGGCGTGCAAGGCGTCGGCGGTGGGTATCCGCGCTGCGTCGGTCGCCGACGGCAGCATCTGCTCAGCCGAGTTGGCGGGTGATGGCGTCGAGGTGGGTGTGGATGTCGGCTTCCACCTTCGCCAGCTCGGCGTAGCGAGCCGTGTGTTCCGCGATGGGGTGGAAGGTGTCGTCTCGTTCGACGAGCAGCGCTGTCGCCTCGGCGGGTGTCGACCAGATGCCGGCGTGCATGCCCGCGTTGACGGCGCAACCGATCGCGGCCGAGCTGCGCAGGCGGTTGCGGTGGGTCGGCACGCCGTGGACGTCGGCGAGGATCTGCATCATCAGGTCGCTGTTGGCGCCGCCGCCGCTGACGATCAGCTCGGTGAACGGCTGATCGAGTTCGGCAGCCATCGGGTCCATGTGGGTCTTGAGACGCAGCGCGATGCCCTCGAGCACCGATCGGTACATGTGGGCCCGGGTGTGTCGACCGTCGAAACCGATCATCGCTCCCTTGCGGAACGGGGCGTGCGGGGGAGCGGCCCAGTCGTGAATCGTGAGCAGCCCGTCGGACCCAGCGGGCACGAGCGAGGCCTCGTCGTTGAGAAGATCCTCGATCGAACGACCCTCGGTTGGCCTCCCAGCAGCGACAGCGTCGGCGAGCGCTGCGGCGCCGAACTCGTCACGGAACCAGCTGATGCTCCACATGCCTCGGCGCACGCCCCAGCACTCGTAGAGATAGTGGCCGGGCAGTGAGGCCTGGAACGTCCAGAACGACTCGGCGTCGGGGACGTGGCGGGCGCCGTGGGTCATGGCGGCGATGTACGTGCCGAGCGACACGAGGCCGACGCCCGGGTCGAGCACGCCCGAGCCGAGTGCCTCGACCGCCTTGTCATGGGCGGTGGCGACGACGGGAAGTCCAGTAGGCAGACCGGTTGCCGTGGCGACGTCGGCCGTGAGCCGACCGACAGCCTCGCCGGGCTTCACCAGGTCGAACATCTGGTCGCGGGTGACCTCGCACGTCGCCCAGAGCTCGGGGTCGTCGGACCAGTCGAGGGTCAGGTCGTCGACGGGCCACCAGCCGATGAGGTTGGCGCAGGTGTCGACCCGCTCACCGGTGAGACGCAGGCCGATGTAGCCCGAGGTGGTGGTGAGGTGGCTGACCTCGCCGTACTGG
>JAHDHM010000048.1:5207-14752 GCA_020631315.1 Acidimicrobiales bacterium | reverse complement strand
ACCGACGTCGTGCGGCTCCTCACCGAACTCGCCGCCGGGACCGATCACGACGACGACGCGGCGATCGTGGCCGCCAGCTTCACCGGCGGGGTCGGATAGTTTCGGCAACCGTGTCTGCTCTCACGGTCATCGCTGCAGTCGACAACGCGTGCCATCGGCTCGCCATGCACGCTCGTGAGCTGATGGAAGCGCACGACCTGCACGGCATCGCGCCAGGTCCGCACGACGACCTGACGACCTCATCGTTCGCCGCGGCGGCCGAGCCGGTGTACCGAGCATCGCTGTCCGATGACTACCTGACCCGCATCGGCCTCAGCTTCGGCGCGGTAGACGTGCTGATGCAGACCCTCGGCCGAGGCGCCCCCGACCACGCGAACGACCCTCGATGGCAGGGGGTCATGAGCTACTTCCGGCACGCCGCCGAGCGGTACGCCCCCGACTACATCGACAGATTTCACGAGCTGCCCTCGCTGTCGTTGCTGACCCAACAGACCCCCAGCCTCGTTCGCTTCGACCTTCTCGCAGGGCTCGCGAGCCGGCTCGGGGCCATGCAGCTCTTCGACGCCGCGTCGTGGGTCGGCGAAGCGGTCGTCGATCATCCCGGTACTGACGAGGTCGAACTCGATCCCGCAGGGGTGTCCGCGCTCGCGTCCCTGACGGCGATCGAGTCCTGACAGAAGTTCTCGTCGTGGTCGCCACATCATCTCGGCGGCACGTGAGAATGGAAGGCCCCGAATCGCCAGGACTCCTCGTGCGCCGACTGCTTCTTCCTCTCATCGCCGGCTGTGTCGTGCTCGCCGCGTGCTCGTCAGACCAGACCGTCGAGGAGATGGCTGACGACACCGCGGCAACGACGTCGCCCACCACGGAGCCAACCGCCGATTCGACGGCGTCAGACGACGACGCGTCCGACGACGTCAGCCCCGAGCCCGACGTCGTCCTCCTCACGCTCTCCGATCTCTACGACATGGTCGACGCACTCCCCAGCCGCGGCTGGGTCGACGGGCCCCGCTACGAGTACGACCTCTACTCACCCGATCGGCTGCGTGACCTCGACTCCGACGGCGACTGCCAGAGCGACCGCACCGAGGTCCTCATCGCCGACGCCGAGTGGTACGAGCTCGACGGCTCCGGCTGCCGAGTGGTCGACGGCGAATGGATCGACCCGTACACCGGCGAACGCTTCAGCACCGACGAAGACTCCATCGAACACGTCGTCGCCGTCGCCGAAGTCCACTGGGCCGGTGGCCACGCCTGGACCACCGAACGACGCGAAGCCTTCGCCGTCGACATCGGCGACCCGTCGACGCTCAACGTCGCCCGCATCGAGGTCAACACCGACAAGGGCGCCCAGCCACCACAGGACTACGCCCCCGCCGACGACGACCTCGCCTGCCAGTACGGCATCGACCGAGTCCGCATCATGACCCGATGGAGCCTCGCCGTGTACGACAACGACGGCGAACGCGACGCCCTCTACGACCTGCTCGACCGCTGCCCCGACGGCACCACCGCCGCCCCGGTCGAGATCGTCCCGTAGCTCAGCGGCACTGCCTGCTTGAATCGCCGGATGGACCGATCCGCCGAGCATGCCCATCGCCAGGCGGCCATTGCTGTGGCCAAGAGCGCAGCAGCACTCGGATTCGAACAGGAGCACAGCGCCCGGCAGCTCCAGCACCGCTGCGTGATGGCAGCCTTGAGAGAGCTGCGCCGGCGAGGTGCCGTCGGGCACGAGCCACTCGTGAACGACTGGCTCGACGATCACGACGCAGTGATGGCGTTCGATTTCGATCGCCTGCCGAACGACGCTCCGATGGACGAGCTCGACGCCGCGGCGGCCGCCCAGATCGACGAACTCCTCGACGACCGGCTGCCGCTGCCCGACGAAGGTTGGGAGCTCGGATGGCGGCGGTGTGGTTTGCGTTTCCGGACACACATCACCGGAACCGAGAACGACGTCACGGACCTGCTCGTGAGCCGACTGACAGCTGGGGGACGTGACCGCTGGTTCCACTTCTGGGGCGGAAGCTTCCAGGGCGAGATCTACGAGATGTCCGAACCGACAGCGGCCACCAGAGCTGAGCGTGCCCACGTCATCCTCGATTGGCTCGATTGGGCCCTCGACCACTTCGAGCGGCTCGCGACCATCGACATCCACGCGGAGAAGGCGACAGCGAGGCGAGCACGAGCATTGCTACGAGTTAGAGCCCCGCATCTGATGCCCGGTGACTCGTCGGACTGAGGCGTCGCTGCTTCGCGCAAGGCAGTCTGAGGGCCATGGCTGGGAGCAGTTCGCTCGCGTCATGGGCGAGCAGTAGTAGCACACATCTCCGATGGCCCCTCTCGGGCCAGGAGAGCGCACGGCCTACACGGGCTGACCGTCAGCCACCGAACCCCGGCCTGTCACGGGCCGTGTGTACGACCACCTCGAACAACGAACGAGAGGTCGTCACATGCGCAAGCTGCTCTGGAGTTCCACTCCCCGGAAGGTGGTCACGATCGTGGTCGCTCTGCTCGTGGTCGCCGGCATCGCGTCGAGCGGGGCCGAGGACGATGCTGCACCGATGGCCGATGCGGTCACCGCTACCACAGAGTCGTCTGCCGAAACGATCGCTGCGGCCGAATCGGCAGACACTGCCCCAGAGGCGCCCACCACCGCGGCGCCCACCACCACGGCTGCGACCACCACAGCAGCGCCGACCACGACCGTCGCCACCACCACGACCGTCGCCACCACCACGACCGCGGCACCGACCACCACGACGCTGCCGGTCATCGACCCCGGCACCTACCTCGTCGGCGCAGAGGTCGCCCCCGGCGCCTATCGGGTCGCCGGCTACTGGGCCCGACTCGACGCGTCCGGCGACATCATCGACAACGACCTGATCAGCGATGGCCTCGGCCTCGTCGTCATCCAGGACGGCGACGCCTTCATCGAGTTCAGCGGCGAGGCGATCGCCGTGGCGGAGGTCCCCTCGCTCGACCCGATCCTCGGCGGGTTCGAGGGCGGCACCTACCTCGTCGGCCCCGACGTCGCCCCCGGCACCTACCGGGTCAACGCCACCGACGGCATGGCCTACGCCGCCCGCCTCGACGCCACGCTCGACATCATCGACAACGACCTCAACGAGGGTTCGGTGATCATCGTCGTCCAGGCCTCCGACTACGCGTTGACCTTCAACGGCGGCACGCTCGAGAAGATCGGCTGAGCCATGACCATCGCGGCACACACCCCGTCACTGTCACACCCCCCTGTCAGTGTGTTGCCTGCTCGAGGCGGACGGTTCGCCTCCCGACGAGAAGGGAAACCCACGATGGAACGAGAACGACGAGCCCGGCTCGCCGATCTCATGGCGGCGATGGCCGAAGGTGACGACGCGATGATCGTCACGCTGATGGTCGAGTTCCGACCCGAGCTCGAAGCCGCAGCGCGGTTTCACGCTCGCCAGGTGAGCTCGACGGTGGTGACCGACGGCGACGTCAACTCGCTGGTCGCCGAGTTCGCCATGGCGATCGCCGACGTGTCGCGCAGCTGGAAGCCCACCGGTTCACTTCCCTGGACCTACGCGAAGGCCCGCCTCCGTCAGGTCACGATCGACCTGCTGGTCGCCCCGGCGATCGATCTCGGATTCGACGGCGACGATCTCGCCGGCGAGGGTTCCCGAGTGCTCGACGTCGCTTCGATCGACGACGACGTCGAGCACTTCGGACGCCTCGTCGCGATGTCGTCGGAACATCCGGAGCTCCAAGAGATCGTCGACCGTCTGGCCGGCGCCTCCGGCCGACACGTCGAGATCGCGCTGACCTACCGGATGCAGCAGCTCCAGGGCGACGAACACGCCTCGACCTCGGTGGCCGACTGGTTCCAGACGACGCCGAACAACGTGCGCCAGATCACCAAGCGCGTCTTCGCCAGACTCGACGACCTCGATCTCGACGCCATGATGGTGCGGTGACCGATGACGTCGAACTCGATGCGGCACGACGGGCCGAGCTGATGGCCATCGTCGAACGCCTCGCCCGGCGCTACGCCGGCAACGGCTTCGCCCATCCACGCGTCGCCGCGCTCGTCGTCACCCTGCGCGGGCTCGACGGTGTCGATCGCGCCACCTGGGCCGAGCAACTCGGCATCAGCGAGGCCGCGATCGCCGCAGCCGAGACCGGCCACACGGCGGCAACCGACATCGACGAGCGGCTCGCCCGTCATGCCGACGCGGTCGGCCTCCCGATCTGACCCGATAGCTCAGGCCGCGAGGCCCACCTTCTGGCGGACCCGGCGCACGATCTGACGCACGTTCGCCGGCTGCAGCTCCAGCATCTCGGCAACCGTGTGCGACGGCGAGGGATCGCCCTGCGCCTGCTGCATCGAGAACTCGAGGAACACCCGACGGTCACGCTCCTTGAGCTCCTCGAGCCGGGCCATCACCGATGCCCGCTCCGGATCATCGGTGTCGATCCGCCGAGCCACCTCGAGCACGTCGTCGTCGGCAGCAACGTCACGGCGCTCCGGTTCGGCCTGATCAACAAGGATGTCGGTCACGTTGGCCGCAACCAGCTCCGCACGGACGATCGACACCATCCGACGCTTCGCCCACACCCACGGCAACGAGCCACCGTCGGCACGCCACCCCGACGCCGAACGCTGCAACTCCAGCGCCAGCTGCGTCGCCACCGACGCCAGCTCGACCGACGACCAGACCGTGCCGTACTGGCGGGCCACGTGGTCGGCCAGACGCTCCAGACGATCCGCGTACTCGAGCCGGAACTCGCCGAACGCCGTGCCGTCACCCTCGGCCATGCGAGTCATCAGAGACTCGAGCCTGGGGCGGTCGATCGGACGGAGACCGGTACTGGCATCGGTCAGGTGGGAGCGGCGGAAACGTGCGTCGTTGGTCATGCTCCGATCATCCGGATCAGGCAAAACTGCAACCATGGGGAACAGTCCCCAAAACGCCCTCACGGAACTCAGCGCCAGTGCCCTCGAACCTGACCCTCACCCACGGCGAACACGAGCTCGACGTCACCGACCGAACGACCTTCGGCCGGACCGGCGACCTCACGATCGCCGGCAACCCGTTCATGCACCGCGTGGTCGGCGCGGTCGAACGACGGACCGACGGCTGGTTCCTCACCTGCGAGGGGTCCAGCACCAACATCAGCCTCGTCGACGCTCGAGGCCGGAGGGTCAACCTGCCGCCGGGCAGCAGCGCCGTCCTCGACACCACGAGCGGCACCATCCGATGGACCTCCGGTGGCGAGACCTACCAACTCACCTACGAGATCGACGAAGAACCGACCGCGGTCACCGGACTGTCCCTACCCACGGGAGAGATGACGGTCGGCTTCGTCCCACAACTCACCGGCCGCGAGATCGACTTCTCCGTCACCCTCGCCCGTCACGTCCTCAGCGGCTCGTCGCTTCCGCCGCCCACCTACGTCGAGGTCGCCAGCCTCTGGTTCGTCAGCAAGAAGACGGTCGACAACACGCTGCAGAACCTCAAGAAGAAGCTCGTCGAGGCCGGCATGCAGCCCACCGCCAGCACCGCCGAGATGGTCTCGATCCTCGTCGACACCGGGCACATCACCTACGCCCACCTCGAAGCCGCCGACCTCGACAACCCCAACGGCCCCACCAGCGCCGCCGGCATCTGACGCCACCGACGACACCGCGGGTTCATCCCTGAACCGGCGAGCACTTTGGGGATCGGTCCCCATGGAGAAGGTCGACCAGATCACGGATCGTGATTCCTGACAGCACCACCCAGTGCCACCCAGGAGGGAACACGACCGTGACCACCACTGCACCCTGCATCTCCGTCCCCGCCGACGAACTGCGCAGCCGGTTCCGGCTCGCCACGGCCGGCTCAGGCAACGGCGACCAGACACCGCCACGGCACCTTCAGCTCGTGGCCGGAGGCGACGACGGGGGCGACAACGACCCGCAGGCACGGGCCACCGAGCCGGGCCGCACGCTCCACCTGATCGACATCGAGAACCTCTGCCTCGGACACAACCAGACTCGCGACCCTCGCCGGGTGCTCGGCTTCTACCTGCTTCGCTCTGGCTGGCGTCGCGGCGACACCGTGCTCATCGCCGGCAACTCGACCCTCATGACGAAGCTCCTGTTCCGCATGGAGGATCTCGAACACCGGGCCTGGGTCGTCCATGGCACCGACGCCGCGGACATGAAGCTCCTCGAACACGCAGAAGCCGAGCAGGTGGCCGAGCAGTACGACCGCCTCGTCATCGGCAGCGGTGATCACGCCTTCTCGATGCTCGCCCGATCACTGCGCACGCGCAGTGTCCGAGTCGAGTGCGTGGCACGCGTCGGCTCGCTGTCACGCTCGCTGATGCGCAGCTGCGATGAGGCGCACGCCCAACCGCTCACTTGGGGCGATCTGCTCCGCACTCGTCACCGCGAGTCGGATGAACCGGTTGTCGATCGCAGCGAGATCGATCCGCCGACCCGGCCCGAAGCCGCCTGAACACTCAAGGGCGGGCGAGATACGCCTGCTTTGCATCAGGGTCGAAACCGGTCGCTCGGTAGTAGGCGTGGACGGACTCGGTCGACGAACCGGTCATGAGCATCGCCTTGTAGCAATCGGCCGCCCAGGCCCGTTCGAGCACACCGGCCATCAGCACCTTGCCGAGACCTGTCCCCCGGACCCGTTCGTCGACCACGACGTTCTCGATGACGGCATAGGGCCGAGCGCCACGCGTCAGGTTCGGGATGACGTTCAGATACGCCGTGGCGAGCACCTCGCCCTCGACCTCGAGCAGCAACACGTCCAACGCCGGATTCGCCTCGATGAGCTCGAAGGTCGCCGCTTCAATCTCCTCGGTCAGCGCAGGATCGGCACGATGCAGTTGCCGGTAGAGGCGACGGATCGACTCCAGATCTCCTGAGGTCGCCGGACGAACCCGAACGTTCCCTCCTGCGATCGCCGTCATGCAGCCGAACGTACTGCGCGCCGCTCCCGTGAGCGCCGGATAACGCCCGTGCAAGAACACCTTCAGATTGATCGCATAACAGCCGATTGGCGGCATATGCGCTCACGCCAGATGCCCCGACGCGTTCTCGCCGCAACCGCCGCGACGACCCTGCTCGCGGCCCTTCTCGTGCCCACGGTGGCCAACGCCATCACCGTCGCCTCCGGAGCCAACGACCTCCCCATCACCCAGGTCGTACTCAACGACAACGGCAGCACAGTCACGCAGAACGCCTCAGCGAGCGGCGTCACCGACTTCACGGCGAACCCGGTGAGCTTCGTGTCCGTGACCATCGACGACGGCGGCCCGATCACTCTGAACCACTTCAACGTGGTCGGGACGACCCCACAGAACTTCAACTTCCCCGGCGGCCTGACCGGTGTGAACGCGCTCGAGAACGGTGTGGCCACACCCCATGGCGATGCGGGGTTCGAGGCCGCCGTCGGCCGTGTGCTGTCCAGCCTCGACCTACGCGACTACCTCACGTACGACGCGCTCAACATGGACGCCACGACGTGGAACCCGGACTTCGACTTCATGCTCGAAGCCCCGCTGCGCAACGACGACTACCTCATCGTCACGGAACGCAACGGCAACACGTTCTTCGACCTCATCCCCCTCGACAAGGCCGGCAACGTCATCGCCGGCAGCGAGGTCGTCGGTTTCGACGCCGCGTATCGCTGGAACACGGGCTACGCGCCGTCGGACAACACGACCCAGCCGCAGTGGATGTCCGTCGTCGACATCGAGATCTTCAACGTCGACACCTACGAGGAACCGATCTACGGCTTCCGCATCGACAACGACGGCGAAGCGGACGTGAAGTTCTTCGCTCTCGACGACGAACCGTTCCTGACCGACATCGTGCTCGAGAAGACCGTCTACGAAGGCCACGACTCAGGTGTTTCGTGCTCGGCGGGCGACCTCGCGTCGGTGTCGTTCGGGGCGAGCATCACCTACTGCTTCGAGATCACCAACGGCGGCGAGGCACCCCTCGACAACGTCACCATCACCGACGCGCAGCTCGGCCTGACCAACGCCACCACCGGATCGTTCACCGTCGTGTCCGGCACGACCCCGATCAACTCCGGCCAGACCCTGATGCTGGCCTACGAGACCACGGCGAGCGCCACGGTCACGAACTCGGCGACCGTGAGCGCCGACGTGCTCAACCGCGACACCTCGGTCAACACGACGCTGTCGCCGGCCACGGATACTGACACCGCGGACGTCGTCGTCAGCGGTGCTGCACCCGCCTCGATCTCCGGCACCGTCGTCGACGAGCTCGGCAACGGCATCAGCGGCGTCACCATCTCGCTGTCCGGAACCGAGTCCGACACCACCACGACCCTCGGCGACGGCACCTGGACGTTCGCCGGACTGTCGCCCGGCACGTACACCGGCACCGAGACCCAGCCCTCCACCCACGGCGACGGGTCCGAGACCGTCGGGACCGCCGGCGGCACCGGCCGATGATGTGACGTCATCTCCGGCATCTCGCTCTCGGGCGGGACCGACGCCACCGGCTACGTCTTCGCCGAGACGACCGGTTCGATCTCCGGCTCGGTCGTCGACGACCTCGGCAACCCGATCGCCGGCGTGACGATCTCGCTGTCCGGCGCCGCGACGGACTCCACCACGACCCTGGCCGACGGCTCGTGGACGTTCGACCGTCTGCTCGGCGGCATCTACGCGGTCACCGAAACCCAGCCCACCAGCCACGCCGACGGCGGCGAGACCGCCGGTAGTTCCGGCGGCGACGCGTCCCTCGACGACGTCGTGTCCGGCATCGTCCTGGGCGGTGGTGTCGACGCCACGGGCTACGTGTTCGACGAGGCCCGCTTCGCCTCGCTGTCGGGTTCGGTCGTCGACGACCTCGGCGACCCGATCGCCGGCGTCACCATCGACCTCTCCGGCACCCAGACCGCGAGCACGACGACCCTCGGCGACGGCTCGTTCTCCTTCACGAACCTCGCTCCCGGCACCTACACCCTCACCGAGACCCAGCCCCTCGCCTACGCCGACGGCGGCGAGACCGCCGGCACCGCGGGCGGCAACGACTCGGTCGACGACGTGATCTCCGCGATCACTCTCGACCCGGCCGAGAACGCGACCGGCTACGTCTTCGACGAAGGCCGACCGGCGGCCATCACCGGCAGCGTCGTCGATCAGCACGGCGACCCGATCGCCGGGGTCACCATCGATCTGTCCGGCGATGCCACCGACAGTGTCGTCACCGCACTCGACGGCACGTGGGCCTTCACCGGCCTGGCCGCCGGCACGTACACGGTCACCGAGACCCAGCCGACCGCATACGCCGACGGCCCCGAGACGGTCGGCACCGAGGGCGGCGACGCAGCGGTCAACGACGTGATCTCCGCCATCACCGTGGGCGCGGGTGTCGCCGCGACCGGCTACGTGTTCGCCGAGACCTCCGGCTCGATCGCCGGCACCGTCGTCGACGACCTCGGCGACCCCATCGCCGGCGTCATCATCGGCCTCAACGGACCCCTCGCCGACACCACCACGACCGGTGTCGACGGCACCTACCTGTT
>JAHDHM010000048.1:0-5183 GCA_020631315.1 Acidimicrobiales bacterium | reverse complement strand
GGCCTCCCCGGCGGCACGTACATCCTCACCGAGACGCAGCCTGCCGCGTACGCCGACGGCGGCGAGACCGCCGGCACCGCAGGTGGCAGCGTCACGAACGACACCATCTTCGACATCGTGCTCGGCGCAGGTGTCGACGCGACCGGCTACGACTTCGACGAGCTCCGCCGGGCCTCGATCTCGGGCACCGTCACCGACGACCAGGGCAACCCCATCGCCGGCGTGGTCATCACGCTGTCCGGCGACGCCAGCAACTCGACCGTGACGGCCGCCGACGGCACGTACACCCTCGGAGCACTCGATCCCGGCACCTACACCGTCACCGAGACCCAGCCCACCGAATACGGCGACGGCGGCGAGACCGCCGGAACGGCAGGCGGCACCGTCACCGACGACACCATCTCCGACATCACCCTCACGGCGGGCCAGACCGCCACCGGGTACGACTTCGACGAGACGACGGCCTCGATCTCCGGCAGCGTCGTCGACGACCTCGGCAACCCGATCGCCGGCGTCACCATCGACCTCTCCGGCGACGCAACCGAGACGACCGTGACGGCTGCCGACGGCACCTACACGTTCATCGGCCTGCTACCCGGCACGTACACCGTCACCGAGACCCAGCCGAACGGCTACGGCGACGGCGGCGAGACCGCCGGAACCGCGGGCGGCAACGACTCCGCCGACGACGTGATCTCCGACATCTCGCTCGGTGCCGGCGTCGCAGCGATGAACTACGACTTCGACGAGATCGTCGCCTCCATCGCGGGCAACGTCGTCGACGACGCCGGACAGCCGATCGCCGGCGTGGTCATCACCGTGACCGGCACCGACGTCAACGGACCCATCGACCCGGTCGGCACCGTCACCGCCAGCGACGGCAGCTGGATCGTCACCGGGCTCCTCGCCGGTGTGTACACCGTCACCGAGACCCAGCCCGCCGGCTACATCGACGGTGGCGAAACGGCCGGCAGCGAAGGCGGCACCCTCGCCGACGACGAGATCAGCGCCATCACCTTGACCGCCGGCACGGCTGCGACGGGCTACGACTTCGACGAGATCCGCACCGCCTCGATCACCGGCACCGTCATCACCGACACCGAGGAACCCATCGCCGACGTGACCATCTCACTCACCGGCACCGACGACCTCGGCGACCCGGTGGCCGACACGACCACCACGGCCGAGGACGGCACCTTCCTCTTCGAGGACCTCCGCCCCGGCACCTACACGATCGTCGAGACGACACCCCCCGGCTTCACCGACGGCGGTGAGAACGCGCCCGGCACAGAGGTGGTCATCACCGACGACCGCATCGCCAACATCGTCCTCGAACCCGGGGAACAGTTCGGCGGCATCGTGTTCGACGAGACCACCGCGACCCTGTCCGGCACCGTGACGCTCGACAACGGCGCCGGCATCCCCGGCGTGACCATCACCCTCACCGGCACCGACGACCGAGGTGGTGAGGTCAACCGCAGCACTGTGACCGACGAGAACGGCGACTATGAGTTCACCGGCCTGCTGTCCGGCACCTACACGGTCACCCAGACGCAGCCCGAGGGCTACATCGACGGCGGCGAGTCGGCCGGCTCGACCGGCGGCAACGTCTCCGACGACGCCATCTCCTCCATCGTGATCGGCCCGGGCCAGAACTCGACCGACAACGACTTCGACGAGACCCTCGGCTCCACCACGCCGACCACGACCCCGCCGACGACCGCTCCGGAGGGCACCACCAGCCCCGACGGAGAACTCGCCACGACGGGCGCCTCGAGCACGACGATGATCTGGTGGGCGACGCTCATGATCACCGCCGGCGGACTGCTGGTCCTGGCATCGATCCGCCACGCCGCTCGCCGACGCCTCTACATCTGAGCCAACGCATCAGCCGGATGCACCTTCCGGAGGCGAAGGCGGCGATCGGCTCAGCACCAGAGAGGTGTCAACCGACGACCTCGATCTCACCGAGTGTGACGAAGCCATCTGCCGTGTTGCCGATCTCATCGGCCATGGGGAAGAGCTCCACTGCCCACGACCCTCGGGCACTGCCGGTGGTGACGGTCGCCGACCACGTGTAGGTCGCAGAGCGACGGTCTCCCGTTACCAACTCTGCAGGGCCGAAACCCACGGACTGCGTGGTCTCCAGACTGCTCAACACGAGTACGGGCGACGGTGGGCGGATGCCCGAAGCATCAGTGGCCACGAGCGACACCTGGATCGTTGCCGCGCCACCCGAGACATCCAACACCTCGTGGCTGATCGACCAGGACTCGAGCTGAGGCGCCGACACATCACCAGCACCGGCGATCACCTCGACGATTCCGAGGGTCTCGAAGTCGCCGGTGTTGCCCAGCACGTCAGACATCGGGAACAGAAGGATGCTCCACGAACCAGCGGCATTCTGCTCGTCGACGGTTGCCGACCATCGATAGCGTCCGCTGTGTGCATCACCCGAGATCCGAGTGGCTGCACCAAAGCCGGCCGACTGGTCGGTGTCCTGACTCCCCAGCGACAAGACCAGACCCGGTGAGGCGAGTCCCGAAGCGTCCTCGACATGGAGCTCGACCGTCAGGGTCACGCTTCCTGACCTCACGTCGAGTGTGTCTCGATCCACGTCAACCGCGACGAGCACGGGAGAGTCGACGTCAGCTGCCGACGTCGTCGGCGACACCGGCGCATCAGTCGTCGTCGGGGCCGGCGCAGTCGTGACGATGACCGGGAACGTCGTCGTCACACCGGAAGCTGTCGTGCTCACGACCGGAGTCGTGGTCGTCAGCGGGACCGACGTGGTCGTCGCTGCCAGAGATGTCGTCGTCGCCACGGGGCCGCTCGAGGGCGCCGCGACCGCCACGACCGCCACGCCGGCTCCACCACCTGCGAGAGAGCCGACGAAGTCGAGATCCGTGGCGAAGTTGAACACACCACCGTCGAACGCAACCATCAGATAGCCGTTGCCGTACGGCACCATGCCGTTGATCGGTTGGTCGAGCTGGACACCAGGGGGCAGTACTCCCGGGATCGAACCGACGAACGGTGCATCGAAGGCGAACACCCCACCGTCGGCCGCCACGAACCAATAGCCGAATCCGTCCGGGTCCGGGATCAGACCGACCGCCGGCCGGTCGAGGGGTATCGCCCCCATGGAGCCGGCGAAGACGGCGTCGCCAAACGTGAAGACGCCGCCGTCCGAGCCGAGGAGGTAGTAGCCGTCGCCGCTCGGCGTCGCAGCGGCAGCAACCACCGGGCCGGCAAGATCGAGATGTGCGACATCGCCCCACGAGCGTGCGACACCGAACGCGTCGACGCGCCCATGACTGCTGAAGGTCCAGAAGCCTTCACCCGACGGATGCGCTGCCAGAGCCGTCCACCGTTCCGGGGCCTCGAAGCCCGACACGACGTACTCGGGCCATGCCTCACAGCCCACGCCGTCGCCATCTCGATCGAGATCGGGGTGGTAGCCGTCGTGGCCGACGTACACGCGGTGGCCGACCTGCGCACAGGTGAGCGCCGGAGCTGCGGGCGCAGCCGTCGTCGGCGGAGAGGTGGTGACCGGAACAGTCGGAGCAGGCGTTCCACCGCCGTGACAGTGGTACGGACGGCTGCCGGCATGGCATCCGTTCGCATCCGTGCCACCCGAATGGAATCGGACTCCCGACGTCAACGAGACGTTTCCGATCGCAGCACCGAACCCGAACACCTCGCCGCTGTCGGACAGGAGCCAATACCCATTGCCGTCAGGGTGAGGAGCGAGGTCGACGATCGTCGCAGAGGTCGGGGTGTGGCGAAGATCGCCGTGGTGTGCGGCGTCACCGAAAGCGGTGACGACGCCGGCGGCGTCTGCCATCCAGTACCCGCCGCCCTCAGCTGCCGAGGCGACCTCCGCTCTCGCCGGAACGAACACAAACGTCAGAACGAGGGCGAAGGTCAGGGCCGTCGCAGGACGCGACAGCGGTCGAGAGGAACGGGAGGAAGTCGCCACGTTGAATCCCTTCGGAGGCGTGGCGCTCGTTTGCCCCGACATACGACCTGCGAAACCTTCGCGGTCGCCGTTTTCTTCGTGGGCAGTCCGGTTGTTCCGTCTCCCCGGCTACTCGAAGGCGGCGATCAGCTCGGCCACGGCCTTGGCCTGGCCGCCGCTCGTCGAGCTCGGGACGATGACCGGTGTGGTCACTCCGGCGTCGAACCAGGCTTCGATGCCCTCACGCACACGCCCGACCGGGCCTGACAGCGTGCAGTCGTCGAGCCACTCGTCGGTCATCGCCGCGGCGACAGCGTCGTGGTCGCCGGCCTCGATGCCCGCAGCGACCGCGGCCATCTCCTCCGGGTAGTTCTGCGCCCAGTAGTTGCGGTAGTTCGGCAGGCGCACATAGCCGCCGAGCGTCTTGCGGTTCCGGGCCCGAGCGGCCTCGATGTCGTCGTCGATGACGGTCGGGATCATGTTGCCGACGAAGAAGCCGTCCGCCAGCCGGTCGTCGGGGATCAGTCCGAGCGAGTGCTCCATCATCGAGCGAGCGGCGTTGGCCCAGACGGCGCCGTCACCCACCTCGACCGACAGGGCGACCATCTTGTCCCGCAGCGTCGCCAGCGTGATCGGCGGCAGGTCGGCACGCGTCGAGGCACGAAGCGTCTCCACGTAGTTCCGCATGTCCGACAGCGGCTTGCCCGTGTCGATGCCGAGCCGGTCGATCGCCGGCGCATGCGACACACCCAGCCCCAACCGGAACCGGCCCTCGCTCACCTCGTGCAGATACGCCGCCGTGGTCGCCATCTGCGCCGGATGCTGCAGATAGATCGGCTGGATGGAGGTCGTCATCTCCATCGTCGTCGTGGCGTGCGCGATCGACAGGCACAGCCCGAGCGCATCGCCGAACGACGGGCAGTGGATGCCCGAGAACCCCTTCGACTCGAGCTCGATGGCCGCGTCGATGACGACACGGGCCTTGCCGGGCGAAGCTGCGAGGGACACACCAGGACGACGATCGGTCATGGCGTGTGCGTGTCAGAACAGCTCGCCGACACGCGAATCGCGAGCCAACAGCGGCGAGCGGCCTCGTCGGGTCAGGCTTCGAGCGCAGCCTTGAGGTTGTCGAGGGTGGTCTGGCACGCCGCGGTCAACATCTCGCAGCGGCCCTCGATGCGGCCGGGATACACGTCGGGCATCGCGAGCAGCGGAGCGTCGA
>JAHDHM010000047.1:1722-14775 GCA_020631315.1 Acidimicrobiales bacterium | reverse complement strand
AGCCATGACGACGCGTAGACGAGGTACGCAAACGACACCGAGTGGCTCTCGGGAAACCCGTAGTTGGCGAAGGCGGCGAGCTTCTCCCACAGCTGGTCAGCCACATCGCCAACGATGCCTCGTTCGGCCATGCCGTCGTACAGGCGGGCACGAATCTGCTCCATCCGATCCCGGCTGCGCTTCGACCCCATCGCCTGCCGCAGCTGGTCGGCTTCGGCCGGCGTGAACCCGGCCACGTCGATCGCCATCTGCATCAGCTGCTCCTGGAACAGCGGGATGCCGAGCGTCTTCGACAGCGACTTCTCCAACAGCGGATGCAGGTAGGTGACCGGCTCCTTGCCGTTGCGACGACGGATGTAGGGGTGCACCGAGCCGCCCTGGATCGGACCCGGCCGGATGAGGGCGATCTCGACGACGAGGTCGTAGAACGTGCGGGGCTTCAACCGGGGCAGCGTGGCCATCTGGGCCCGGGACTCGATCTGGAACACGCCGATCGTGTCCGCCCGGCACAACATGGCGTACACCTCGGGGTCCTGGGGCATCGACGCCATGTCGATGTGGACCCCGTGGGTCTCGGCCACGAAGTCGATCGCATAGTGGATGGCCGACAGCATGCCGAGGCCGAGCAGATCGAACTTGACCAGCCCGACCGCTGCACAGTCGTCCTTGTCCCACTGGAGCACGCTGCGATCGGCCATGCGGCCCCACTCGACCGGGCACACCTCGATCACCGGCCGGTCGCAGATGACCATGCCCCCGGAGTGGATGCCGAGATGGCGCGGGAAGTGCTCGACCTCGGCCGCCAGCTCGAGCACGTCACGCGGGATGTCGTGATCGTCGGCGACGACCTGTTCGGCGGTGCCATCGAGCATGCTCGACAACCCACCCCACCGATCGAGCTGCTTGGAGAACGCGTCCTGCTGTCCGGTCGCGTAGCCGAGAGCCTTGGCCATGTCGCGCACCGACGACTTCGCCCGGTAGGTGATGACGTTCGCGACCTGCGCCGCGTGCAACCGCCCGTAGCGCTCGTAGACGTGTTGGATCGCCTCCTCCCGGCGGCCCGACTCGATGTCGAGATCGATGTCGGGCGGGCCGTCACGCTCGGGCGACAAGAAGCGTTCGAACAACAGTCCCAGGCTGACCGCATCGGCCTTGGTGACGCCGAGGACGTAACAGACCGCAGAGTTCGCAGCTGAACCACGACCCTGGCAGTAGATGTCGTTGACCCGACAGAACTCGACGATGTCCCAGACGACGAGGAAGTAGCCGGGAAAGCCGAGATGGTCGATGAGGTCGAGCTCGCGATCGATCTGGTGCCACGCCCCCGGCACCCACTCGGCGTCCCGCGGGCCGTACCGACGTTGCGCCCCCTCTTCGACGATGTGGCGCAGGAAGCTCATCTCGTCGTGCCCCGGTGGACACAGGTACGGCGGGAGATTCGGGGCCACGAGCTGGAGGTCGAACGCACAGGCCCGCCCGAGTTCGGCGGCGGCTTCGACGACACCCGGGTACCGGTCGAACCGGCGGAGCTGCTCGACACCCGACCTCAGGTGCGCGGCGCCGGACGGCGGCAGCCAACCGTCGATCTCGTCGAGGCTGCGCCGAGCCCGCACCGCGGACAACGCGGTGGCGAGCCGCCGGCGTGACGGTGTCGCGTAGTGGACGTTGTTCGTGGCCACCAGGCCGACGCCGTAGCGAGCTGCCAGACGCGCGAGTTCGTCGTTGCGAGCGTTGTCGAGCGGGTCGCCGTGATCCCACAGCTCGACCATCACGTTGTCGCGGCCCACTGCGTCGATCAGTCGTTGGAGTTCGACTCCTGCCGCAGACGGACCGGCGTCGACGAGTGCCCGGGGCACCCGACCCTTGCGACCGCCGGTCAGCAACACCCAGTGATCGGCCGCACCGGCTGCGGCGGCGTCGGCGATGTCGGAGAACGACAGACGAGGTGCCCCCTTCTCCCCTGCCATCTGCCCTTTCGAGATCAGCGAACCCAACGCCGCATAGCCCTGTGGATCCCTGGCGAGGACGATCTGATGGTCCCCTGCCGGGTCGGCCACCCCGTTCTGTGGCTCGGTCAGTCCCAACGACAGCTCGCTGCCGAACACGGTCGGCATGCCGACCTCACGGGCGGCCTCGGCGAACCGGACCACGCCGTAGAAGCCGTCGTGATCGGTCAGTGCGAGCGCCTCCAGCCCGAGGCGGGCCGCTTCGGTGACCAGCTCCTCGGGATGTGAGGCACCGTCGAGGAAGCTGAAGTTCGAGTGACAGTGCAGCTCGGCGTACGGCACCACCACCGAAGGACGCCGGATGTCCGGGGCTTCGAACGCTTCGCGATGGCGAGACCATGCAGGACTGTCGCCACCATCGGCGCCCTCCCACTCCGCGGCGGTGTCGGGCGGCCCGCCGAAACGGCCCGACAGGCGACGTTCGAGTTCGGTCCAGGACACGCCCGGGTTGTTGAACCCCATCCCGCGAGCATCGAACGTCCGTTCGATGTTGTCAAGAGTGGATCGAACAGATGTTCGCGTCAGTTCGAGGACTCGTCAACGGGCGATGGCATCGCGAGGAAACGAGCACCCGGGCCACCCGAGGCCGCCTGGTCGTCGGGATTGAACACAGCGCAGCTGTCGAGGCTCTGGCAGCCACACCCGATACAGGATGCGAGCCGATCCCGGATGCCCTGCAGCGTGGCGATGCGCTCGTCGAGCCGGGGGCGCCAATCGGCCGCAAGCCGCTCCCACTCCTCGGTGGTCGGCGCCCGCTCCGGTGGCAGCACCGCGAGACGCTCGGCGATCTCGTCGAGCGACACGCCGACTTCCTGAGCGGCCCGGATGAACGACACCCTCCGCAGCACGTCGCGGGCGAATCGGCGTTGCCCTCCAGACGTTCGGCGGCTCGTGATCAGCCCTCGCTGCTCGTAGAAGCGCAGTGCGGAGGTCGCCACCCCCAGACGCTCCGCCGCCTGCCCGATCGTCAGGAACGGCTGCATCACAGACTCGACGGCTGCGGAAAGCCGCTGTGGAGAACACCCCAACCGCCGATGACACCGCAGGCCACGACACCCAGACCAGCGAGCGCCCAACGCCACGGGTGACCGCGTACGGCCGCCACGACCGCAGCGACGCCACCGGCGAGCCCGAGGAGAGCGGTGCCGCCTTCGAGGCTGTTCGTCGCCCAGGTCAACCCGACCAGTCCGCCGAACACCGCCAGCACCCACGACGCGAGACCCAGCTCCACCTGCGCAGCAGCGACCACCAACACGACGATGCAGACGAGCAGCCCACCGAACCACCACCAGTGACCCAACACCTCGTCCCACAGATGAACGTGATCGACGATCTCGACCGAAGTGGCATCGGAACCGACGTCGGCGATCCGATTCGAGATCGCGTTCGACGACAGATGCGCACCGTGCCCGAGGCCGGCAACCCCGAGACCGAACACGACCCACTTGCGACCCGACAGCGCCAACGCCGAAGCAGCCACCACCAACGGACCGATCACGACGACCGGGGTCACCGTGTCAGCGACGTCGGCGCCATCGAGCGGACCGACCTCACCAGCCCAGCCGAAGAAGAGACCGTTGTGGTGCCAGATGCTGTAGCCGGCGACGAACACCGCCAGCGACCACAGCACGCGACGGCTCGGATCGGCATCGATCGACGAGGACATCGCACGATTGTGCTCTTGATCTGAAGTTCACTTCAACTTCTATGTTTCGGCTCATGCGAACGACTGCAGAGCTCCACCCACCGTCGACCGCCTCAGGTGACGGCGATCACCCCGAGGACGGAACGTCGCGCCCACGGGTGGCGGTCGTGCGCACCACGGTCAACGGACCGATGGTCCATGCCGCGTGCGACGGACTGACCTCCGAACTCGCCGGCCGTGCCGCGCTCGAGTTCCACACGGTGCCCGGAGCGTTCGAACTCCCGTTGTTCAGCCGACGCCTCGCCGCCACCCATCGGGTCGATGCAGTGGTCGCGGTCGGGTTCGTCGTCGACGGCGGCATCTACCGTCACGAGTTCGTGGCCGATGCCGTGATCGGCGGCCTCATGCGGGTGCAGCTCGACACCGGCGTCCCGGTCTTCTCCTGCGTGCTGACGCCGCAGCAGTTCCACGAGCACCAGGACCACCGGGACTTCTTCACCGACCACATGGGCCTGAAGGGCCACGAGGTCGGCCGCGCCTGCCTCGAGACGCTGCAGGCGCTCGCCGTTCTGTCCAGTTAGGGCAGTTCAGCCGCAGATCAACGGGCGCAGCCGCACCAGTCCTGGGCGCCGTGCCGGGCGAACGACCCCGCCGATGCCGGTGAGCTCCCGACGTTCCACGAGGTCTCCTTCGACTCGTCGAACCAGATGACCATGGAGATGTCCGGGTGCTCGCGCTCGAGCCAGATGAACAGATCGGCGATCCAGCCGGCCTTGTCCCCGCCCGACTCGGTGCTGCCGGTCTCACCGATGACGATGGGCACGTCGCCCACGACCGACCGGAGCTCGGGAAGGGCGATGCTCCCGATGACGGACTCAGCGCTGCGCCAGCCACCCCACGGCAGCGCCGTTCCGGCGTTGTACCCGTCGATGGCCGCGAAGTCGACGACGTCGTCACCGGGCCAGAGCTGCGCCATCGGCGTCGACCACGGGGTCTCGACGTTGGGGTTCCAGACCCACACGACGTTGTCGGCCCCGGCGGCCTCGAAGCGCGAATGGACGTGTCGCCACGCCGCCGCGTACTCACCAGGACCGTTGCCGTTGACCAGTTCGCTCCACGGGTACCAGTCGCCGTTCATCTCGTGCGCGAAGCGCATCATGATCGGTTTGCCGTACTCGGCGGCCTGCCACGCCCAGCGATCGATCAACCAGTCGTGGTGGCCGTCGATGATGTCGCGCAGCTGGTAGTCCGGCTGGACCTTGAGGTCACCGTCGGGATCCCACGGCTCCCAACCGATCATGGGCACCGCGCCCATGGCGTGGATCTCGTCGAGCCAGCCGGTCGGGAGGTTCCGATCGTGGCGCCAGTTCGCGTAGAACGACACGACGCCGACCCGAGCATTCGACGCATCGGCGAAGTCGGCCACCGAGGACCCACGGCCGCCGGCGATGCTCGGGCCGAGACGGCGGTAACGGTCGCCGGTCGCCGCGATACGAGGCGACTGGCCGGACACGGCCACGTCGACCGTGGTGCGCTGCGTCACCATCGAGACCCGCTCGACATGGGTCGACCGAACGTCGTCCACGACACCCGACGACCACGCCAGCGTCAGCGACGACCCACGCCCGGCAGCCCCGACCACCTCACCCGGCGCAGGCCAGTTCCACGCGAGCTGACGCGCCGCACCGAAGCGATGGATCCCGCCGGTGCGGTCGACCACCCAGTAGCCGTCGCCGGACGGCGTGGCGACCAGGTCGACCACGTCCGGCAGACCCCACCCGGCAGCGGAGCCGTGGAAGCGAGCCGACCCGAACGCGAAGACGCCACCGTCGGCGGCGACCAGCCAGTAACCACGATCGTCGGGAGCTCGTTCGATGGCCACCACGGGCGCTGCCAGAGCGAGATCCGCCACCGATCCGTGGAAGCCGGCCGCACCGAAGCCCATGACGGACCCGTCAGCCCCGGCAAGCCAGTAGCCACGGTCATCGCCGGTGGCGGCGATCGAGACGATCGAGCCGCTCAGGCGCAGCCCTCCGGCAGAGCCGTGGAACGGAGCGTCGTCGAGGGTGAACACCCCACCGTCGGCAGCGACGAGCCAGGTGCCGCGACCGTCACCCGTGGCATCGATGGCGACGATCGGGTGATCGAGCACCGGCAGTTCCTCACCGACGACGGTCGTGGAACGAACGTCCCAGACCTCGACGTCGGCTGCCGCTGGTGCGGTCGGCTGGAGTGCCGCCACCAGGGCGACGACCAGCCCGAGCGCGATCGATCCACGACGGGGGCCTCGCACCCGTCGGTCGATCGACCGTCGTTCCGATCGCAGGGAGAATGCGCCACACATCACCACAGCGCGTGGCAGTCAACCACAGAGAGCACACCACGTCCACTCAGAGTGAGGTGGCTGCGTCGATCGACGACGCTCAGTGACGTTCGGTGACCCCGAGGCGAGCGAGGTACAGCGCTCGAACGGCGAACGACTCCCGCAGGTCGTGCACCAGGTCGACCAGGAACTCCTCGCGGTACGACTCGTCGGTGACCGCCGAGATCGCGAACTGCAGCGCCGAGAACGCGCCGATGAACGCCGACACCGTCACCAGCTCCCAGGTGACCACCAGATCGGTCCCCGGCAGGCCCCAGCCCGACACCGCCGTGTCCGTCGTCCACTGCAGGATGGTCGTCTCGCGGACCGTCACGACACCGAAGCCGACGTAGAACGCGGTGATCACGATGCCCACGAGCAGGATCTGGACCAGCTGCGAGAACCACCAGATCAGACCGACGTTGACCCAGTCCGACCGCGACAGCTGCGGTGGCGTCGGCGGCTCGGCGAGCCCGTCCGCATCATCGGCGGTCAACGGCGAGTCGGCCAACAGACCACAGACCTCGAACCAACTCCCGAAACGGTGCAACGCATCGACTTCACGGGGGAGGCGGAACAGGACGAAGGTCGAGGCGACCAGCAACAAGACGCCGACCGAGACACCGAAGTACGCAGGCGTGAAGTCGGCCGCCACCTGCCACATCTCGGCGTTGAGGAAGATGAACATCGAGAAGATGAGCACCAAGGGCAGAGATCGCCCCATCAGCCGAAGGATCCCACCGACCTCCTCGTACATGTGGGTGACCGCCCAACGAAACATCGGGATCAGGCCGTACGAGAGCACGACGTACAGCACGACCAGCACCAGCAGGTTGAAGCCGATCGTGAGCAGCGCTCCCCTCCACCGGCCGCCGATCACGAGCGGCAACAGCGCAGGCAGGATCAGGAAGGCTGCGAGTTCTGGTTCACCGATGTCCACCGGCCGACTCCACCGAGGCCGACCGCGCAGGACGTTGACGCCGGCATAGGTCCCTGCGAGCAGCACTGCGCCGGCGACCAGCGCGGCGACGTTCTGCCACCACACCCAGTCGAGGTCGGTGGCGACGAGCACCTCCAGCACGAAGACCACGGACATCAACGGCAGCGCACGAGTGAAGACGTCCTCGCGGGCGTTGTAGCGGTCGATGAAGTGGGGGATGCCTCGACGCAGGAACCACCGCTCCGTCGCGGTGACGGTGTCGCTTGCGAGTGGCGTCACGTGGACGCCTCGCCGCCGAACCCCAGTCCGTCGACCTCGGCGACAGCGGCAGCGATGTCGGCGGTCACCACGATCCCGGTCATGCCCATCTGGTCGGCGGCTGCGACGTTCGCCGGATGGTCGTCGAGGAACGCAGCTTGTTCCGGCGCCACGCCGAGGCGATCGAGGGTGTGTTGCCAGATCGCAGGGTCGGGCTTGCGCATGCCGACCTCACAGGAGTCGACGACGACGTCGAAGTCGGCCAGCGACACGACGTCCCGCCACGCACCCCACTCCTTCACGTTGTTCGTGAGGATCGCCGTGGCGAGCCCTCGCTCGCGGCAGCGACGCACCGCGTGGATCATCTCCCAGTGGGCGCCGGCGTTCTCGAACACGTTGAAATCGGCAGCCGAGACCGAGAAGACGACGTGGTCGTCAGGGACCAGCCCGCGGATCTTCGGGCGCACGTCGTCGAGGAACGACTGCACGCTCAGTGTCCCCATCTCGACGCGGTGCCATGCCGGGGGTTCCTCGCCCGGCTCGGGCACCTTGGCGTACTCCTCGAAGAACACGCGAAGGGTCTCGTTCGGCAGCTCCATCTGCTGCTGCCATCGCAGCGCGGCGACGAACGGAGATTCGACCAGCACGCCACCGACGTCGAAGATCACTGCGGCAACCACGAGCAACGACCCTACGCGACCCGACGTCAGTCGTAGCTGGCCTCGATCACCCAGCACCCACCCGACAGGGACACCAGGTGGGCTGCGCCGTCGTCGGTGGCGATCTGGAACCTCGCCGACCTCCGCCGCTGCCCGGGCTCCCACCACCGTTCGTCGAGCAGCCAGGGACCCGCCCAGCCGACGATCCGATGGCGCCCCTCCCCGTCGACGAGCGCAGCCGGCGCACCACTCACCTCGCCTCGACCGCTCACCGACACGGCCTGGTCCCGCTCGTCCAACAACTGCACCGATCGGCCACGGTCGAACACCGCCGTGGGGGACGGCGCCGGCACTCGCCCGGGCCACGGCGCCGCGGCCGCTGGTGCATCGATGGAGCGCTCCTCGTCGGACAGATCGACGAGTGGCAGCGGGACGACACCGATGACCTCCCCCACCCCACGACCGCCACGACGTTCGGGAACTCCGACCGAGTCCGGCCCGAGCATGCCCTGCACCCTGGCCAGGGCCCTCACCGCTCGCTCGCTCTCGGCTCGCTGCCCTCCCCAGAACCCCAGCTGTCGGCCGGAATCGGCGACGACCTCGTCGGGGATGAGCCGCAACACCGAGATGGCCGACGTCGGCCGACGTGAGGAACTCAACCAGCCGTCGAGCTGCCAGCGCACACGATCGGCGACGTCGACTGCCGACAGTGTGCCTTCGTGCCGCCAGACCCGAGAGCGCGTCTCACCCGATTCGGTCACCACCTCGACCACGATGCGCGTGCACGCCAGACCATCGGCCGACAACCGGGCATGGAGCTGGTCGGCCAGGGTCTTCGCGACGAAGCTCGCTGCGTCGACTCGCGCAGCCGGCGGGTCGAGCTCGGCCTCGACATGCGACTCGGGCGGCACCGGACGGGTGTCGGGAGGTCGGTCGTCGAGTCCGGCGGCCAGCCGGTGCGCTCGAGCACCGTCGTTGCCGAACCGAGCCAACAGATCTGCCTCGGGGGTCGCGGCGACGGAACCGAGCGTCGTCAGGCCCAGCCGCCACAACACGTCGACGAGCTGCTCGCCGTCGGCCAGAGGCGCCGACCATCCCTTCAATGCGGCGACCGACACCGGAGCGAGGAAACGAGCGGAGCCGTCGACGGGAACGACCTGGATGCGTTGCTCGACGGTCCGAGCCGCCACCGCCAACTCCGCGGCCAACGACGCGCCGAAGAGCCCGTCCGCGACACCGACCCTGGCGCTGTAGCCGAAAGGCACGTCGTCACGCCCGAGGACGTGTGCGAGCTCGGCGTCGACGGCCATCACGACCGAGGTCGCCAGCGACTCGTCGCCGCCGAAGTAGCGAGACGGCCCGCGAGTCGGGAACGAACAGCGCCCGGGACCGAGCAGTTCCACCCTGGGGGTGAAGGTCTCCAGCGCGGCGACCACGGGCTCGAATCGGCGCGCATCGAGATCAGGGTCGTGATCGATCACCTCGAGCGAGGGACAGCGCCCCTGCGACTCCCTCCGGCGCATGCCGATGTCGACACCGTGCTGACGGGCCGCCGGAGTGACCTCGACGACACGGTTCGCCACGATCACCGCCGCCGGCTGTGTCGCATCGACTCCGGCGGCGACCAGTGGCCAGTGTGGGGTCGTGACCACCATCGTCCGGGTGGTCACGATCGCCGGATGCGGCACGTGCCTCGACACGAGCCTTGAGTCGTGCCGTCAGATCGGCGACGTCGGCCACCGTGTCGTAGGTGACGACACCGCCGTCGGAGACACCACCGCTCGAGGCCTCGATCACCTCGGCGCGACCCGACGACGACGGCAACCACATCTCGACACGACCACCACGTGCCGCGGCACCACGACCACCGGTGTGCACGACGACCTTTCGGCGCTCCAGGCGGCCGTGCCCTCGGTGCAGCCCCTGCCACGAACCGGTGTCGGCCTGGAGCGTGACATCGCCTTGGAGGACGGCATCGGCACGTGAGCGCATCTCGATCACGACGCTGCCACGCTCGCGCAGACGGGCCGCCAACCGACGACCGTCGCGGCTCGAGACACGTTCGGGGGTCGAGGTGATGACGATGTCGACCGACCCGATCAACGCCGCGACGACGGCTCCCCATTCGGTGCCGGGGTCCTCGATGACGGCCACACGCTCGAGCGACAGGCCGTACTCCTCCACCGCGGCGAGACCCATGCCCCGCACACCCACGAGGGCCACCCACGAACCGGTCGCGCTCGCCTCGGCGACGAGTGCCAAGGCCAACGAACGCCGAGCACGACCGCCGATCGTGATCGCCATCCCCCGACGCAACAGGCCGTTCGGCAACAAGGCCGATGCCGCCGCGTCGACGGGGAGTACCTGTTCGGCGGCGAGTGTCAGCGGCGAGGTCGATGCCGCCAGCGCCTCGAGCTCACTGAAGTCGGCGTTCGCCGTGGCGGTGTTCGATCCGGGGGTGACAACGGCCATCCCCGAACACTAACGAACACCTGTTCGATCGCGCCAGGCCCGATCGGAGATCGGGATCAGCCCTCGTAGTGGAGGAACAGACCCTCGATGATCTCGGCGATGCCGTCGGTGTCGGCACCACGGGCGAACTCGACGGTGACGGTGTTGCCGTTCACGTGCACGTGACGCACACCGCCACGGTCGAAGAGGCGTTCGGCCAGGACGTCAGCGGGATCGAGCTCGCTGGTGGCGTCGACCGCGGACTCGTAGCTGCGATGTCCCATGCCGCTCAACGGACGGTTCGTCTCGTAGCGGATGGTGTCCAGCTGAGCGGTGGACGGCTTGACGGCGACTCGAACGGGCTGACCCATGGCGGAGGATCGTACCTCAGCTCGACGCCGTCACCACCCAGACCGCAGCGTCGAGACGAACGTGTCCGTCGGACCAACGTTCACCGATCGCTTCGGCGAGCCGGTGACGGATCGGGGTCTCGAGTTCCGGGTTCTCCGCCAGCGCCCGACCGATCGGGCCGAGGTCGATCGCGAACTGGACGAGTTCGTCCACCGAGCCGCCACCGCCGTAGTCGACGGCCTGCTCGAGCGACGAGATCTCGACGTCACGCCACCCCGAACCGAACAGGAGCTGGGCGATCCGTCGATGATCGTGCAGCGAGAACGGTCCCGGAGCGTCGGGGTCGCCTCGCTCGAGCTCGAGCAGCTCGGCGACGGCTCGGCCCGCGAACGAGAACCACGGATTTGCCTTGGGCGGTTGCCAGCACACGAAACCCAGCCGGCCGCCGCGCCGGCAAGCGGTGCGCAGGTTGGCGAACGCCGCAGCCGGGTCGGCGAAGAACATCACTCCGGGACACGACACGGTCGACGGCGGCCGATGTCCACGCTCTGGGCGTCGGCCTCCACCAGCCGCACGTGTCGTTGCCGCTCCGTTCGCCGCCGTGCCCGTTCGAGCATCGGCGCCGAGACATCGAGGCCGACGACGTGCCCGTCCGGGCCGACTCGTTCACCGACCTCGAGCGTCGTGTCACCACACCCACAGCCGACGTCGAGCACACGGTGACCTCGTTCGACGCCGACCGCGTCGAGCGCTGCGACACCGAAGGGCCGCAGCATGGCGTCCAGACGATCCTGCAACGGCACCCACGCCGCCTCTCCCCGATCGTTCCAGTACTCGACCTGTGCTGCGTTGTCGCCGCTGAACGGCGATCCGGGCATCGATGGCTCACTCATACGACCGCACTCACACGACCACGAGGCCGTCGAGACCGTCCTCGGGCGGCGGGTAGGACGGGTCCATGTCCTCGAGGGTGGCTTTGACGATCTCGGCGACCGCCAACTTGCGATACCAGCGGCGGTCCGACGGGATCACGAACCAGGGCGCGTCCTTCGTCGAGGTCTTCTCGATGGCGTCTTCGTAGGCGGCCATGTAGTCGTCCCAGCGCTCTCGCACGGCGAGGTCGCCCGACTCGAACTTCCAGTTCTTCTCCGGGATGTCGAGCCGTTCCTGGAGACGCTCGCGCTGTTCGTCGTGGCTGATGTGGAGGAAGAACTTGAGGATGCGGGTGCCCTCGTCGGCGAGCATCTGTTCCCAGTCGCGGATGTGGCCGTAGCGACGCCTCCAGACCTTCTCCGGCACGAGCTCGTTCACCCGGACCACGAGGACGTCTTCGTAGTGGCTGCGGTTGAACAGCTGGATCTGCCCACGGGCAGGGGCGTGAGCGTGCACCCGCCAGAGGTAGTCGTGCGCCAGTTCCTCGGTGCTCGGACGCCCGAAGGCCGCGGTGTGCACGCCGTTCGGGCTGGTCTCCTTGAACACGTCGCGAATGGTGCTGTCCTTGCCCGCGGTGTCCATCGCCTGGAGCACCACCAGCAATCGTTGGCGGTCCTCGGCGAACAGCTTGTCCTGCAGGACGGCGATCTCGTCACGCAGCTCGTCCAGGCGGGCGTTCGCCTCGTCCTTGTCACCGTCGAAGGCGGCATCGTCTCTGGTGGGCAGTGTCGCGAGGTCGACCTCGTCCCCTTCGTCGACGCGGTAGCGATCGAACTTGGTGCCCATGGACCCTCCTGCGGCTGCGGTGAGTCCCCAGCCTGACAGGTCATCGCACGTGTCGTGACCCCGACCGGCTGCGTCAGAACAGCGCAAGCTGCGTCAGAACAGCGCAAGCTGCGTCAGAACAGCGCAAGCTGCTCAGAACAGCGCGGGCTGGCGGTGTGCCTCGCGGTCGTAGCGACGAACGGCCGTCCAGGGCAGCGAGTCCATGAAGACCCAACTGCGCCGGTGGACCGTCGTCGGGCCGTAGGCCGACAGGGCGGCCACGTGCTCGGGGGCCGGATAGCCGGCGTTGGAGTCGAAACCGAACGCCGGGAAGTGCTCGGCCTCAGCCACCATCTGGCGGTCTCGAGTCACCTTCGCGAGCACCGAGGCGGCGGCGATGGACAGCGAGATGGAGTCACCCTTCACGATGCACGTGGTCTGGTGGTCGGGCACGAAGTTCCACGGACCGTCGACCAGGACGTGATCGACCCGACAGCCGAGGCCGTCGAGTGCACGACGCGCAGCGAGACGTTGCGCCTCGGACATGCCCAGCTCGTCGCACTCGGCCGGTGACGCCTGTCCGATCGACCAGGCGTCGACCCAGTCCACGATCCGGTCGTGGAGTCGCTCTCGCGCGGCTCGCGAGAGCTGCTTGGAGTCGCGCACCTTGTTGATGCGACGGT
>JAHDHM010000047.1:0-1712 GCA_020631315.1 Acidimicrobiales bacterium | reverse complement strand
GACGGTCGGGTGGAAGAACCACCGCGGCGAGGGTCAACGGACCCGCCCAGGCCCCTCGGCCGACCTCGTCGATACCGGCCACGACCCGGCCGGCCTCCCAGTGCGGCCGTTCGAGACGCAGAGAGGGAGCTCGATTCGAGGCCATGCCTCGGCGAGGCTATCCGTGTCGAGTCTCGAGACCCGGCACCGGAGCCGGCGGTGCCGACGTCCGGTACCGATCACTCGGTCAGATCAGAAGGCGACGTCGGCGCCGACGGTGCAGAGGCCGTAGCGCTCGCCGCTGACGGCACCCGGGCACTTGACGGTGTCCATGACGAGACCGGTGGCGGTCACACCCGTGAGGGTCGCGTCGGTCATGTCGTCGTAGAGCAGCTCGACGTCGGTCATGTTCGTGTTCACGAACTGGGCACCGACGTAGGCGTTGCGCTCGCTCGACATGCCCATGAGATCGGCGCTGTCGAAGATGGCGACCGTGAAGTCACCCGACACCGAGAACGACCCGACCAGCTTGGCGAAGCTCAGGTCGCTGCCCACGAACTTGGCGCCGTAGAGGCCGACACCGGTGAGGTCCGCCTGCGTCATGAGCGAGCCCGAGAAGTCGATGCCCTCGGGCAGGATCCCGTAGCCGGCGAAGGAGGCGCCGGTCATGTCGATCCGACGGAAGTCGAGCGACTCGACCGCTGCAGCACTGAAGTCGAAGCCCTGCATCGCCGAGCCGTAGTAGCTGCCTCGCAGCGTCGCCCGGCTGAACTGGAAGCCGCTCTCGCACTGGTCGGCGAGCACGACGCCCGTCATGGACATGCCGGCGGCGCCGTAGAACACGTTGCAGCCGAAGGTGGCGCCCGTGAGGTCGGTGAGGGCCATGCCGACCGGGAGATCGGTGAACATCGAGCCGGTGAGGTCGGCCGAAGCGAACGACGAACCGCGCAGGTCGCTCGAACGCAGATCTGCGTCGTTGAACACGGCACGGGTGAAGTCGGCGCCGTGGGCGGTGATGTCGAGGGTGGCTCCGGTGAAGTCGGCCCCGGCGAGGATGGCGCCGCTCAGGTCGACACCGAGCAGGGTGGCGTTCACGAAGCTCGCTCCGGTCAGATCGGCGCAGCGCAGGTCGGGTCCGGTGAAGACCCGGTTCGAGAAGTCGGCGTTCGGCTGCGTCGGGCCCTGACCCGCCGCACACTCCTCACGCACGGCGGCGAGGGCGGTGTCGGTCTCGACGATGAGGGCTTCCCACATCTCGTCGACGCCGGCCATGGTGGCGTCGGGCAGGTCCATGACCTCCTCGGCGACCACGCCGTCGTCCGGCGCCTCCGTCGTCAGCTGGATGTCGGCCGCGGCTGATGCCGACGACGACGAGGTCCCGCCGCCACAGGCGGACAGGAACAACATTGCACCCATCAGGGCGGCGGGGATGACACGACGATTCACGGTGGTCTCCGTCCTCACTCGACTGACCATCGTTCCGATCGGCCGTTCCCCGAACCTTGTGAGGAATTCCGATATCAGCTGAGATTCGAGCGGCACCGGGATCGATTACATTTCAAGGCGGCGCGCAGCGACATGGAGACCCCGTGCTGTCCAGGCAGGTTCGATCGAGACTCTTCACGCTGCCGGGTCTGGCCGATGTCGGCGTCAGGGATCGTCGACTGCTCAGCCGCTCTGCGACGCCGATGAGCTACACGCCGGGATCGACACTGGTCGATCCCGATGTTCCC
>JAHDHM010000046.1:10342-14797 GCA_020631315.1 Acidimicrobiales bacterium | reverse complement strand
GGGGTCGTGGGTTCGAGTCCCATCAGCTCCACCGAGACAGGCGCCCCTCGGGGCGCCTGTTGTCGTTCCGGCGGGTGGTGCTGCGACATCGTCGAGCGTCAGTTCGCCCGCAAGTGATCCAGCAGCCCGAGTACGACGCGCTGTGCTGACCGTCCGGTCTCGTGTTTGCAACGGATGTACACGCCCGCGAGATGGTCGGCCTCGGTTGCCATGTTGCTGATCGCGCGGATGGCGAGGAACCGCACGTCGTTCTGGTGGCACACCTGGGCGATCGCGGCGCCCTCCATCTCGAACGCGAGGCATCCGTGCGTCGCCTGCATCCGGCCGTTGCGCTGGGCATCGATGGAGTAGGCGTCCTCGGTCGCGATGACACCCGTGTGGAAACCAGGGACACGACCGTCGCCTGCGCAATCGAGCGGGTCGAGGCCGATGCTGGCTGCCGCGCCGCGCGCTGCAGCGAGGAGAGCCGGGTCGGTCGGGAAGATCAGTGGGTTGGACCGACCTTGGGCTCGAGGTGGCTCGGTGGTCATCGGCGTGAAGCCGTCGGCGTCCAGGGTGCCGTAGCCGTACTGGATCAGTCCGGTGCCGATCACGACATCGCCGACGAACGCCGGGTCCAGACCGCCGGCGACGCCGACACAGATCACACTCTCGGGAGCCACCGTCGCCAGGAGGGCAGCGGTCGCTGCGGCTGCGTTGGTGGTGCCGATGCCTCCGACGGCAACGGCGACGTCGCGACCTCGCAGGACACCGACATGCAGCTCGACTCCCACGACCTCGCGGGTCTCAGAGGTCTGCATCTCCTCGATCAGGAGATCGACCTCGATCTCCATCGCGCCGATGATCCCGATCACCTGGCCGATTCCTGCGTCGCAGCCGCTGACATGGGACGAGGCTACGTCTGATGAGTCCGACCGAGCCGGCGTCGTACAGTCCGCACGTGGACGGCGCACTGGAACGCGAGCTACCGACCGGTGTGACGTCCCGATTCGTCGACGACGTCAACGGTCTGCGGATGCACGTGTTGGCAGCAGGTCCGCAGGATCCGGATGCGCCGACACTGCTGTTGCTGCACGGGTTCCCGGAGCTGGCGTTCAGCTGGCGCCAGGTCATGCCGGGGCTGGCAGCTGCCGGGTTCCGGGTCATCGCCCCGGACCAGCGTGGTTACGGCCGCACCACCGGCTGGGATCCGGACTTCGACGCCGACATCTCGCCCTATCGGCCGCTGGGCCTGGTGGAGGACGTGGTCGAGCTGGCGTCGCGCCTCGGTGTCGCATCAGTCGCGGCCGTGATCGGGCACGATTTCGGCTCGCCGGTCGCCGCATGGTGCGCACTCAGCCGGCCGGATCTGTTCCGGTCCGTGGTGCTGATGAGTGCGCCCTTCGGCGGTCCGCCGTCGTCGCCGGTTCGTCGCAGCGTCGAGGGCCCGAGCCGTGCCGACGCGCTCGCTGCGTTGCCGAGACCTCGCAAGCACTACCTCGACCACTATCGGACTCGCGAGGCTGGTCCGGACCTGTGGGGCGCTCCCCAGGGAGTGCACGACTTCCTTCGCGCCTACTTCCACCACAAGAGCGCCGACTGGCCGGGCAATCAACCGCGGCCGCTCGCGTCTGCGGCGGCCGAAGAGCTGGCTGTGATGCCGACCTACTACGTGATGGATCGCGGTCTGGGCATGGCCGAGACCGTCGCCGCCGAGATGCCGTCAGCCGACGTCATCGCCGCCAACCGGTGGCTGCCGGAACGGGACCTCGAGGTGTTCGCGCAGGAGTATCGGCGCACCGGGTTCCAGGGCGGCCTGAACTGGTACCGGGCCGCCGATCTCGGATGGGACGAGATGGCCGCGTTCGCCGGGAAGACCATCGACCAACCGTCGCTGTTCATCGGTGGTGTGCACGACTGGGGTGTGCACCAGACGGCCGGTCTGCTCGACCGGATGCGGGCGCGGGCGTGCACGGACCTCCAGGGCGTGCAGCTCGTCGACGGCGCCGGACACTGGGTGCAACAGGAACAGCCGGAGGCGACGACCGAACTGCTGCTCGACTTCCTCGGCCGCAACGGTCTCGGGCGGTGACGTCGGGGCGCCGGTTAGGTTCACGCTCATGCGTCTCGAGACCTCGATCTGTGGCCTGCTCGGTGTGGAGCATCCGCTTGGGAACGCCGGCATGGCCGGGATGGCTCGCCGTCGCCTCGCTGCAGCGGTCGCCGAAGCCGGCGGCATCGGAACGATCGCGTTCGGTGGGTCCACCGCCGACGAGGTCCGTTCCGAGCTGACCTCGCTCCGAGAACTCACCGAACGGCCGGTGAGCGCCAACTTCATCACCTGGATCCTCGAACACGACCGGTCGGCGTTCGACCTGGCGCTCGAGATGGGCGTGTCGTCGGTCACGTTGTCGTTCGGTGATCCGACGCCGTTCGCCGGGTCTGCGCACGATGCGGGTGCCCTCGTCATCGCGCAGGTCCAGACACTGGAAGCAGCCCGTCGCGCCGTGGACGCCGGCGCGGATGCGCTGATTGTCCAGGGCAACGAGGCCGGCGGACACACCGGCATCACCCCGCTGCTGCCCTTGCTGCCCCAGGTGGTCGATGTCGCGGGTGACCTGCCCGTGTTGGCCGCTGGGGGCGTCGCTGATGGTCGGGGACTCGCCGCAGTGCTGATGCTGGGTGCGGCCGGAGCGATGATGGGGACTCGCTTCATCGCGTCGGAGGAAGCGCAGAGCCAATGGCCGGACCTGCCGGATCAGGTGCTCGCCGCGACGGCCGACGATTCGGTGTGGACGACGTCGATCGACATCGCGTCAGGCAAGGGCCGGTCTCGTTGGCCGTCGGGCATCGGTGCCCGCTCGATCCGCACCCCGTGGCTCGACCGCTGGGCCGACCGCGGCGATGAGCTCGCCGAGGAGTTGTCCGGCGGCGCCACCACAGGGGACCTCGCCGGCGGCGACCCGACCCCGGCCTACGCGGGTCCGTCAGCGGGCATGGTCAGGTCGATCGAACCCGCCGCGGACATCGTCACGTCGGTCATCGACGTCGCTGCTGCGATGCTGAGAGACGGAGCAGCGTTCGTGTCGAGTGGTTCCGGCATCGACTGACACGCAGCATTTATCTGCGAGAGGATCCCAACTTGTTCAGCATCACTCGACCCGATCAGCTGGTCGCCCAGACCGAGGTGGACTTCGACGGGCTGGACGAAGCGCTGGGGGACGCCTCGTCGCTGTCGGGCTGGGACTACGGCGCCGCAGCGATCATCGCCGTCGCGTCACTGGTCATCGGCCGCATCGTGAGGATGGTCGTGTCGAGGCTCGTCGGCAAGACCGGGGTCGATGACTTCATCGCCGAGTTGCTCGGCCGTGTCGCGCAGTACGTCGCCGTCGTGCTGGGACTCATCTACGCCATGGAGCAGCTCGGTATCGCCGCCGGTCCTGCGATCGGTGCGCTCGGCATCGCGGGCATCGCCCTTGCGTTTGCGTTGCAGGACCTGCTCGAGAACTTCGTCGCCGGCGTCCTGTTGCAGATCCGTCGCCCGTTCACCTCGGGCGACGAGGTGATGATCGCTGAACAGGAGGGCACGGTCGTCAAGGTCGATGCACGAACGGTGCACATCGACACCCCCGACGGCGAGCGCGCAATCCTGCCGTCGTCCTCCGTCATCAAGAACCCCATCCACAACCTGACGCGCCTTGGGACGCGGCGCACACAGGTCGATGTGGGTGTGGCCTACGGCACGGACTTGTCGTTCGCGCGTCGAACGATCGCGGAGGCGCTGAGCTCGATCCAAGGCATCGATCGGAGCAGGCCGGTCGACGTGGTGCTCACGGCGTTCGGCAACTCGTCGATCGACTTCGCAGTGCTGTTCTGGCACGACGCAACGTTCCGGGCTCGTTGGCAGGTTCGCGACGCTGTCGTCGAGGCGATCGACGTGGCGTTCAAGCAGGCCGGCATCGAGATCCCGTTCCCGCAGCGGGTCGTCACCATGAAGGACCCGGTCAACGACGACTGAGAGCGTCCTGACGACAGGTCAGGTGTCGTCGCGCCACCACCGGTACGAGACGCCGACCAAGAGGATGAGCATCAACGGAATCGCCGCAATGGGGTAGGCGAGAAGGAATCCGACGATGAGGCCGGTCCCGGCGAGGAACGCTCGGGCCGGTGACCAGATCCGACCCGCTGGATGGGTGGCGACGGGCTCGACGGTCCCGAGGTCGTCCAGCGGCTCGAATCCGCTCGCGTGGCCCACCAGGTCGAGTGCCTGTTGAATCGTCGATTCGTCTTCAACGGCCACCGAGGTGCCGAAACGTTGGGCCATCACTCCGTCGGTCTGCGCGACGACGAAGACGAATCGTGTCGCCTCCTCTTCCGTCAGGAAGTCGAGCTGTTCGGTCATCGGCCACCTCCCACCGCCACCGTGGAAGCTATCGATCTCGAGACGGTGCCGTAGCGTCGACCTGTGATCGACGC
>JAHDHM010000046.1:0-10242 GCA_020631315.1 Acidimicrobiales bacterium | reverse complement strand
CCGTGGAAGCTATCGATCTCGAGACGGTGCCGTAGCGTCGACCTGTGATCGACGCGTCCGAGGTCAGTGCCTGGCCGGGCCTCGTGCTCGGCGACGTGTTGGCTGGGGGACATCGGTCTGCTGTCGTCGAGGCATGTCGCGGCGAGGAGCGCCTCGTTGTTCGTCGCAGTCGCCGGTCCGATGCGTCGTTGCAGTGGGAGCTGGATCTGCTGGTCGAGCTCGACCGCCGAGGGTTCCTCGTGCCGACGCCGGTGCCGGCTGACGACGGCTCTCTACGCGTGGACGCGGTGTCGGTGCATCGCTGGGTCGACGGTCGGGCGCCGTCGAGTGAGGCCGACTGGGCGCTGGTGATCGGCGAACTTCGTCGAGTGCATCGCGACTTCGCCGGCCATCCGCAGCGACCCGGCTGCTCGACGGTGCTCGACTTACGGAGCGCTCGACGGAGCGTCGATGCCGACCTCGACGCCGTACCGGACGACGTCGCGGCCGTCTGCCTTGGCCATCTCGAACGGATGGCCGACTCACCCGTCAGCCTGATCCACGGCGATCCGGGACCGGCCAACATCCGGATCACCGATGCCGATCGCGTGGGCCTCATCGACTGGGACGAGTCACGGGTCGACGTCTGCGATCTCGACCTCGCCAACCTGGGCGTTCCGGCCCTCGACGATGAACGCCGATGGCTCGCCGAGCGGGCGGCCGACGCCTGGAAGTGCCTCAATGCCTGGGTGGCCGAACCGGGCTACGCACGTCGTCGGTTCGATCAGCTGCTGAGCGGTCCATCGGAGAACGTGGACTGACCCGTAGGGTCGGACCATGCACACCGCCATCGACGAGGTCGTCCGCCAGCACGTGTTCATCGAGGCCTGGATGTCGGGGGCCGAGGTCGACGAGGACGGTTGGGACACCTTCGCCCGAGCGCTCGCCGACGACTTCGTGATCGTGCCGCCGTCCGGCATCGCCGAACCGAAGGCCACCCTGCTGGAGCGTTTCCATCCGGCCCGGAACGTCGCGCCGGGTGTGGTGGTCGAGATCCGTAACGCCGTGCATGTGTTGCAGACGCCCGAGCTCGAGGTCGTGCGGTACGAGGAGTGGCAGCTCCACGACGAGCGCGGCAACCAGCGTGTGTCCACCGCCGTGTTTCGCGCCGACGAGTCAGCACCACTCGGCTGGAGCTGGCTCACCCTCCACGAGACGACCCTGCCCGCCTGAGATCGATGGTCGGCGTCACACCGGGTGGGTAGCGTCAGTCTCGTTGTGATGAACCGTCACGGCGGGGAGGGGCGAAGGTGACCGACTACTTCAGCAAGGTGGCGATGGAACGGCGGGCGCTCGCCGACCGACTCGCCGACCTGTCTGACGAGCAATGGGCGACGCAGACGTGGTGCGACCAGTGGACGGTGCGTCAGCTGGCCGGCCACCTGACCCTCGGCTGGAGCGTGTCCACCCCGAAGTTCGCTTGGGCCATGTTGAAGAGCAAGGGCAACTTCAACGCTGCCAACGTGGCGTTGTCCAACAAGCTCGCCGAGAAGCCGACGGCCGACATCGTCGCCGACCTGCGAGCCAATGCCGAGCATCGGTTCACCCCGCCCGGCGCTGACAGCCGGGCCCCGCTCAGCGACGTGATCATCCACAGCCAGGATATGCTCCGGCCGCTCGGGATCGACCACGAGATCGCGATCGACTCGATCCTGCCGATCGTCGAGGTGGCGATCGAACCGAAGACCCGCCGGATCCGTGGCACCGATGTCGAGAGTCGTGTGACCCTCCGGGCGACCGACTGCGACTGGGCGAACGTGGTCGACGGTGCGCCCGAGGTGGAGGGTCGCCTGATCGACCTGATGATGATCGTGTTCGGTCGTCGCCAGGCGATCGACGCACTGTCCGGCGACGTCGACGCCATCTGACCCGTGGCCCGTCAGGAGATCGTCGTTCCCGACGCCGAACGTGCCGCAGAGGTGGCGTGCGAGGTGCTGCTCGACCGTCTGCAGTCGCTCGACTCGCCGACCATGGCCTTGTCGGGAGGGCGAACTCCGTGGGCGATGCTCGAACTGCTGCGGGACCGTTGGGACGGTTGGTCACGCACGACGGTGTTCCAGGTCGACGAGCGTGTGGCGCCTGATGGCGACGACCGACGCAATCTGACCCGTATCGAGTCACTGCTGGGCTCGACCGCGGCCACGATCGTGGCGATGCCGGTGACGGCTACCGACCTCGATGCAGCAGCAGCCGAGTACGCCGGCGCGCTGCCCGAGTCGATCGACCTTCTGGTGCTCGGCATGGGTGGTGACGGCCACACCGCGTCGCTCGTGCCCGATGACCCGGTGCTCGACGTCGTCGACCGCTCGATCGCCACGACGGCCGAGTACCAGGGCACGCTGCGCATGACGATGACGTTCCCCGCTCTCGCCGCTGCCGGCGAGATCATCTGGCTCGTCACCGGTGAGGAGAAGGCCGCTGCGATGGCGTCGTGGCGTGCGGCCGATGGCCACACCGTCGCGAGCCGCATCGTGCACGACCACCAGACGATGATCACCGACGTACCGCACTCGTGAACGACGAGTTTCTGCGGCGGTCCTCGTCGGACTGACCACTCAGGTCACCGCCAGTGACACGGCTGCGAGATCGAGGCCGACGGTGTCGGTCAGTCCTCGGCGGCCTCGCTCAGTGAGTTCGACGGAACGTGCCGCGGCACCGCGGACGATCCAGCCTCGGTCGAACAGGGCATCGAGCAGTCCTGCCGCAGCGCTCCCGGCAAGGTGATGCCGTCGCTGCGTCCAGTCGAGACACGGGCGCAAAGTGGCCCGCTTCGCCCGTCGAGCAGCGGCCAGGTCTACGCCCAACTCCGTGAACAGTGAGTCCCCGGACGACGTGAGACGGACAGTTCCCTCGTCGAGATCGACGACGATCCGGCCGTCGACCGAGAGGCGATCGAACAGCTGCACCGCCAACTCGCCCGCCAGATGGTCGTAGCAACTGCGGGCGTACAGCAACGCAGCCGGCGCCTTCGGTGACGGCATCGGACCGACGGCACTGATGCGACCGAGCGACTCGATGAGCTCAGCCACCTCGGGCGAGGCGAGTCGGAAGTATCGATGGCGGCCCTGTGGTTCGACCGCGACCACACGGCCGTCGAGGAGACGGCCGAGGTGTTCGCTCGCCGTCGACGCACTCACTCCGACGTGGCGGGCCAGCTCGCCGCCGGTTCTCGCTCGGCCGTCCATCAACGCACACAGCATCTCGGCGCGGGTGTCGTCGGCGAGGAGCGCCGCCATCGATGCCACGTGAGTGCGGGCCATGCGACGACACTACGACCCGACGTTTCGGCACTCACCGAAACGTCGGACGTGCATCGTGGTCGGCATGGATCCGCTGAGACTCTCGACGGCTGACGATGTGGCGACCGCCTTCGAACACCCGGCGCTCGTACCGCCATCGAGCCCGATCACGCTGCAGGAAGGCGCGACCCGGTCCCTTCGCGAGGACATGGCCCGCTTCTCCGATCAGTCCACCCATGCCGAACGCCGTGCGGCGGTCGACCTTGCGGTCGCGGTGCTCGACGCCGCGGAACTCGAGCTTCGTGCAGCCGAGCGAAGTCGGCGTCTGCTGACGGCTGCCGCCGACCGGGGCGGCACGACGATCGACGCGGTCGCCGACCTCTGTTTCGTGGTGCCGGTGGAGACGCTGGCCGAAGCACTGCACGTCGTCGACGGGGAGACGACTGATGTCCGCCGCGACGTGCTCGAGGTCGCGCGAGTCATCGGGCGAGGGCACGAGTCGAGCCCGGCGTCTGACCGAGCGACGACGCGGTTGCTCGACCGGTTCGCCGCCGCCCCAGGCGGCCCGGTCGCCGCGGTCTCGCTGCTCTATCAGTGCCATGACGCCACGGCCATGTACGCAGCAACCCTCATCTGGGCGCGGTCGTCGGGCTCCGAGCGTCGACCATCGCTGCCGGCGACCGTCCGCCGAGCGACCACGGAGACCATCGTGGGGGGTCACCAATTGCGGCCGGTTGACGACGTGGTGCTCGACCTCTCAGCGTCAGGTCACGAGTTCGGACACGGACCTCACCACTGCCCGGGTCGGCAGGCAGCACAGGCGTTGAGCGCCGGCCTCTGGACCGCGATCGGCGAGAGTGAGTGGACGCTCGACGCCGCCGCAGTCGAGTTCGATGAACACGGCCGGCCGATCAGCCTGCCGCTCCGCCGAGCCGTCGGGAACCTCAGCCCGGGCTGATCTCGCACGCGAGCATGGCGACCTCTTCGTCGCCGCCGTAGGGCTGCTCCCGACCCACTTCGACGAACCCGAAGATCTCGTGGAACCGCAGGCTCCGTGGGTTCGGCGGCACCGTGTTGACCTCCGCCAACAACACCGGTGCACCCGCGGCACGAGTCGCAGCTGCAGCACGCTCGTACAGCTGCGGACCCCAGCCCTGGCCCCGAGCCGCCTCGCCGAGCGCGATGCGATCGACGTAGACGAACTCGGGATAGCGCTCAGAGAACCAGGCGTAGTTCGGGCTGCCGTAGGAGCCGCCGGGCCCCAGCAGGATCATGAACCCGACGATCTGACCGTCCACGTCGACGACACTGACGTCGACGGCTTCGGCCACGAGCAGGTCGAGCTTGGCACCGTCCATCGTCCCGACTTCGGGGACGTTCGCGGCGTTGATGTCGAGGACGGCCTGACGGTCGCCTTCGGAGTACGAGCGGATCAACGCAGGATCAACTCGGGCCGGAGAACATGGCCATCGGCTTGATCTCGCCGTCGCCGGGCGAGGTGGGCAGCGGCACGTGGTTGTTCACCTCGGCGCGGCCGACCACGAAGTAGTGCACCTCGTCCGGGCCGTCGGCCAGTCGCAGCGTGCGCTGGGAGTGGTACATCTGCGCCAGCGGGGTCCACTGGGAGACACCGGTGGCGCCGTGCATCTGGATGGCCTGGTCGATGATCTGGCAGCAGCGCTCGGGCACCATCGCCTTGACGGCGCTGACCCAGACGCGGGCCTCGGAGTTGCCGAGGGTGTCCATGGCCTTGGCGCCACGCAGGACCATCAGGCGCATGGCCTCGATCTCGATGCGGGCTCGGGCGATGATCTCCATGTTGCCGCCGAGGTGGGTGAGCTTCTTGCCGAAGGCCTCACGCTTGGTGGCACGGTCGACCATCAGCTCGAGCGCACGCTCGGCGGCACCGATGGAGCGCATGCAGTGGTGGATGCGGCCGGGGCCGAGGCGGACCTGGCTGATCTCGAAGCCGCGGCCCTCGCCGAGCAGGACGTTCTCCTTCGGCACGCGGCAGTCCGTGAAGCGGATGTGCATGTGGCCGTGCGGGGCGTCGTCGTTGCCGAACACGTGCATCGGGCCGAGGATCTCGAAACCGGGCGTGTCGGTCGGGACGAGGATCTGGCTCTGCTGCAGGTGCGGCGACGCATCCGGGTTGGTCCGGACCATGACGATCATGATCTTGCAGCGCTCATCGCCGACACCGGAGATGTAGTACTTCTCGCCGTTGATGACCCACTCGTCACCGTCGAGCACGGCCTGGCACTGGACGTTCTTGGCGTCGGAGCTGGCGACCTCGGGTTCGGTCATGGCGTAGGCCGAACGGATCTCGCCGTTGAGGAGCGGCTTGAGCCACTTCTCCTTCTGCTCCGGCGTACCGACCCGCTCGAGCACCTCCATGTTGCCGGTGTCAGGAGCCGAGCAGTTCATGGTCTGGCTGGCGAGCGGGTTCTTGCCGAGCTCGGCGGCGATGTAGGCGTAGTCGAGGTTCGACAGACCTTCGCCGGTCTCGGCGTCCGGGAGGAAGAAGTTCCACAGGCCACGCGCCCGGGCTTCGTCCTTCATGCGCTCCAGGACCTCGAGGGCCTCGGGGGCGTGAGCCCAGCGGTTCGGGCGGTCGGCGTCGAGCTTGTAGAACTCCTCGGAGCCCGGGTTGACGATCTCTTCGATGAAGGCGACGACCTTGTCGAACAGCGGCCGCGCCTCCTCCGACATCGCCAGGTTGACGTCGTCGGCACCTGCTGACTTCAAACCGGTCATCTCATCCCCTTCATCGATCGGACCCCCGAAGCTACCGACCCGCCGAAGCGTGGACCAAGCGGGCGTGTCGCGTCGGAACACGACACGACGGCAGCAGCCGCCGAGCCCGGTGGGGTGTGAGAGGGTGAGGCGATGAGCGCATCGTTCGACGTCGTCGTGGTCGGGGGCGGCATCGCCGGCATGTCCGTCGCCTACGAGCTGTCGGCTCACGTGTCCGTGCTGGTCGTCGAGCGAGAGCCGAACCTCACACATCACTCGACCGGTCGGTCCGCGGCGATCTTCCTGCCGGGTCTCGGCGGTGCGGCGTTCTCGGCGCTGTCCGAGGCGAGTGAGGCGTTCCTCGTCGACCCGCCCGACGGGCTCACCGACGCACCGCTGCTGACGCCGCGGGGCGACGTGATCATCGACGTCGCCGAGGGCGCACGACACCTCGTCGCCGACAGCGACGGCCACACCGCCAACCGCATCACCGACGGTGCTCGGGTCGCGATCGACAACGACCAGCTGATCGAGCTGGTGCCGTGGGTCGACCTCACTCACGTCGACGGTGGCAGCTACCAGGAGGACGTCCGGGACCTCGACGTCCCTGGGCTCCATCAGGCGTTTCTGCGGGGCGCTCGTGCTCGGGGCATCGAGATCTGGCGGTCGAACGAAGCGGTCCGTGGTCGTCCTGACGGCGACGGTTGGCTCGTCGAGGTCGGCGATGACTCGGTGCACGCGGGCTCGGTGGTCAACGCGGGTGGTGCCTGGGGTGATGTCGTGGCGGAGCGGTTCGGCGCGCGGCCCGTGGGCCTCACGCCGTGTCGACGGACCGCCTTCACGGTGGCGACGCCGGGCATCTCGGACGGGCCGCTCATCCACACTGCCAGCCACGACTTCTACGCCAAACCGGAGTCCGGTGGGCAGCTGCTGATGTCACCGATGGATCAGACCCCGGTGGAACCGCAGGACATCCGGCCCGAGGAGGAAGACGTCGCTCGGACGATCGAGCTGGCGCAGCACTTCATCCAGCCGGAACTACGGGTCGTGCGCACGGCCTGGGCGGGTCTGCGTACGTTCGCCCCCGATGCCGACCCGGTGCTCGGCCCCGACCCTGAGCTGGGGGGTTTCCACTGGTGCTGTGGCCAGGGTGGAACCGGAATCCAGTCGGCGCCCGCTGCGGCTCGCGTCGTGGCCGCCGGTGTGCTCGGCGACTCGCTTCCCGAGGACGTCACCGCTGCCGGATTGGATCCGGCACAGATCGACCCCGGTCGGTTCACGACCTGAGTCGGAAGCCACAGCGTCGAGGTCTCGGATTCGCGCGGTTCTTCGGGCAGGCTGGAGGCCATGGAGACCTGTGACATCGCCGTCATCGGCGGCGGACCCGGCGGCGCAGCGACGGCACTGCGTGCTGCCCGTGCCGGCTTGCGCGTGGTCGTGTTCGAGAAGGGCCCGTTCGGCCGCGACAAGGTCTGTGGCGACGGTCTGACGCCTCGCGCCATCGCCGCGTTGAACGAGCTCGAGATCGACATGGCCGACAGCCACCACATCGTCGGTCTCCGCATGATCGCCGGTTCGACCGAACGCGAGCTCGACTGGCCGGGCGGCAAGTTCCCCGATCACGGCGCGGTGTGGCCACGCCGCCGGCTCGATGCTGCACTCATCGACGCTGCTGCGAAGGCCGGCGCCGAGGTCATCTACGAGACCGAGGCGCTGCCGGTGTTCGACGGCGATCGTGTGGTCGGTGTCGAGGCCGCCGGCCGGCGCTGGAACGCCGACCTCACAGTTCTCGCCGCAGGCGCCACTGGCACTGCTGCCCGGATGCTCGGCGCGGTGAAGATCGAGGACGAGACGTTCGGCCTCGCCATCCGCACCTACGTCGAGTCACCTCGCCACGACGACCAGCATCTCGAGGCCTGCCTCACGCTGAAGGACTCCAACGGCACCGCCGTCCCCGGCTACGGCTGGATGTTCCCGTGCGGCGACGGCACCGTGAACCTCGGGTGCGGTGCGCTCAGCACGATGAAGGGCTTCAAGAAGCTCAACCTCAACAAGCTGGCCGATTCCTATGCCGACCTGGTGCGTGACACCTGGGAGATCGGTGAGTTCCTCGAGCGGCCCCGTGCCTGGCGCCTGCCGATGAGCGTGCAGAAGCGTCACGGCCCCGGTTGGGTCGCCATCGGCGACGCGGCCGGACTGGTCAACCCGATGAACGGTGAGGGCATCGACTACGCCCTCGAGTCCGGCATGCTCGCCGTCGATCTGCACGTGGCCGATCCGGCCACCGCGCCGGCCAAGTACGACGAAGAGGTCGGCGCCCGGTTCGACGCCTTCCTGCGCACCGGCCGACGCTTCTCTCTGCTGATCGGGCATCCGTGGATCCTGCGCAGCGGTCTTCGCCTCGCGGTCGGTACCGATGCCATCGCCAAGATCACGCTCCAGGTGATGGGCAACCTCGTCGACGGCGACACCCCTGGCATGCCGGGTCGTGTGTTCCGTGCGGCGGACACGACGCTCGGCGTCGCTGAGCCGCTGCTCAAGAAGACCAGGGCTGCAGCCTGACGGTCCGGGCGTACTGCTTCGAGCCCTGACTCGACCTCGCGGTGGGCCGGGTCAGTTTCCGTTGACGGACCAGTGCCAGGGCTCGCTCGGCAGGTTGTAGAACCCGTAGGCAGCAGCATTCGCAGCGAGCCACTGGAAGGCCGCGGTGTTGCGGCTGGTGATCGCTCGACCGTTGGCAGTGAAGTCGATGGCCAGGCCGCGCTCGTGGTTCGAGAAGCCCGGACGGGCCGTCGGCGGACGGCACTGATACGAGGGCTTCTGGTAGATGTCGTAGTCCGTCGGACCGCAGTGCGCGCGGCGTAGCGCGATCTGCTGGCTGGAGCTGCGGTAGCCGCCACCGCCGAGGAGGATGCCGTCGTTGGCTGCGGCCTGGAGCATGTTGGCCAGGTTCGTGGCGATCGACTGGTGGACGCGGATGCCGCTGACGCTGACGATCTCGCCCTCGCCGACGATGTTGGGGATCGCTGCGGCACGCCTAGCCAGTTCTTCCTGGCGGCGCTGTTCGGCCAGGCGGGCGGCGATCTCGGCTTCCTCGGCTCGGATCTGACGGGCCAGTTCGGCGTCGAGCTGCTCGAGCGACGCCGCTTCAGCCAGGCGTGCGTCCAGGCGGGCTTCGACCTGGGCGGCGAACTCCTCCTGGAGCCGCGTCGCCTCTTCGGCCTCGGCCAGACGGTTCTGCAGGGCGAGTTCCCGGTCCTCGGCCTCGCCCACGGCCCGCTCACGGTTCTCCACGAGCAGGTCGAGGTCGTCGGTGAGCTCGCGCATCCGGTCGACGAGGTTGGTCTCCTGACCGAGCCGGATCCGGAACAGCGTCTCGCGCACAGCTGCCTCGGTGGGCGTCGCTGCGTCGAAGGTGGCTGCCGCGGTCTGGTCCTCGGTGTTGCGACCGGAGATGTACCACTGCACGGCCAGGTCCTGGAGGCCGTCCTCGGTCTTTTGCATCTCTTCGGCGACGAAGACCTCTTGGGCCTCGATCGACTGGAGGGCCAGACGGCTGTCGTCGAGGGCTTGCTGTGCTGCGGCCAATCGCTGCTCTGCGGCGAGGACGTTGTCCTCGAGGATGGCCAGCGCCTCCATCACGTCTTCGAACTCGGCGGTCGCCGCTTCGACGGATGTGGCCTGCGCAGCGATCTGCGCCGCGAGCGCTTCACGTTCGGCCCGGAGCTCGCGCAGCTCCTCGGTGTCGTTCTCGTCCGCGCGCACGTCGTCGCCGGCGATGGCGATGAGGCTCGCTGCGAGGACCACCAAGGCGGTAGCCACTCTGCGTAGTTGGCGACGTCGGTGCGTCCGACGATCCGTGACCACCGACTCCAAGGTGTCACCACCGATACCCCGATTCAAGGCACCCCGGGGTGTTCTCACGAACCTCTCATGTTCGTGTCCGGCGGCGAGAACTCACTGCTCGACGATGCGTAGCCAGTTCATCGCTTCAGTCGCGCCATCGACAGCGAGGGGGTCGTCGTGTTCGAGTACCCGTTCGAGCAACCGTGGAACGTCAAGAAGTCCGGAGTGCCACAACGGGCTGAGCACCCACAAGATCGTCTCCTCGATCTCCGGATCCTCCGCTGTCGCGAGCGCTCGGCACACGAGCGCCATGGCGTCGGGGTCATCGGTGGTCGCCAACAGCGTCGTCGCCTGCTCGATCACCATGGTGTCGTCCCAATGA
>JAHDHM010000045.1 GCA_020631315.1 Acidimicrobiales bacterium | reverse complement strand
CCGCCAGCTCGAGGCCGTCGAACAGCTGCTTCAGGACGCCAAGGAGCTCCAGGACGCGGGCGTGTTCGCCATCGTGCTCGAAGGCATCCCGGACGTGGTGGCCGACCTCGTGACCCGGTCGATCGACATCCCGACGATCGGCATCGGCGCCGGTGTCGGTACCGACGGCCAGGTGCTCGTGTTCCACGACCTCGTCGGTCTCGAGACCCGCTTCGTCCCGAAGTTCGTCCGTCGCTACGGCGACCTCCACGGTGCCGCGGTCGATGCGGTCAGCGCCTACGCCCACGACGTGCGTCACGGCCACTTCCCCAACGACAGCGAGACGTACCACGCCAGCAACGACGTGGCCGAGACACTCGCCCTCTACGGACGCCGCGGGTAATGACACTGCTGTGATTCCACGCGTGCAGTTTGGTACCCTCCGGGAATGCGAGGGTGTGTACGGGTTGGTTGCAGTGATGCAGCCGTGGCTGGACTCGCACTAGATCCCGAGCATCAGAGGGTGTGGATCGTCGACCTACCCGCCGACGATCCCCGCTACATCGGTGTGTGTCACGCACACGCCGAACTTCTGACTGTGCCCGAGGGCTGGTCCATCGTCGAAGACCGCAACCCACAAGGGAAGCTCTTCGTGAGGGCCAGCCCCAGGCGCGTCCGTACCGCAGAGCAGCGTCGCCTCGACGCCATCGCGTCGGTCGCCCACCTCGAGCACCGGCGTCGCGGCGCCGAGGTGACCGAACTCCAGCTCTTCGACGACCTCGCGACCGACACGAGTCCGGAAGGGTCAAGTGACCCAGTGCTGACCGATGCAGTACTGCCCGATTCAGTGCTGACCGATACAGAGGTCCGTCCGACGACCTGGGTCGGCGATCCGGATCTGCGCCACTCTGCGCACCACGAGGTGGACGACGCGTCGCCGCTGCTGCAGCGGGCCTTCAGGGCCAGCCGGGCGAGCTGAACGTCAGCGCCCGAGGCGGCGCTTGCGGATCGTCACCACGACGTCGTCGCCGTCGATCACGCGCTGCACGTCGTCCGCGAGGAGATGCAGCATCAGGTCCTGTTCGCCGCGTTCGCGGTCGGAGCCGGCGAGATCGTTGGCGGTCTGCACTCGCAGCACGAGCTCTTCGCGACGGATCGCGAGGTCGGTCACGACCTTCACCCCGTCCGTGGTCCCGGTCTCGCGTGGGATGGTGATCTCGCTGAACGCGAACATGATCTCGCGGGAGAGCACCGGGTGGACACCGGCGTCGTCGAGGCGTCGCCGCATCGCTCGGCGGACCGCATCGAGTTCGTCGACATCGGCGGAGGACACCAGCTGATGAGACGGATCGAACACGGCTTCAGCCTTTCACACCGTGGGCGTGTGTCCGACCACGCCTCGTGGAGGACCCGCCCGTCGCTCGTAGACTGCAGGCCATGGGCCAGATCTTCAGCGTCCTGATCGCGGTGCTGATGTTCCTGCTGATCTACACCTACGGCGTCAAGATGATGGCGTCGTTCTCGAAGATGCAGCCGGCACCACCCGAAGAGGGTGAGCTCCGCAAGGTCAAGATCACGTACCAGTGCTCGCTGTGCGGCACCGAGGTCCGGATGACCAAGGCCCCTCAGGCCGACCCCGAACCTCCCCGCTGCTGCATGGAGGACATGGACGTCGTGGCCAAATCGGACGTGTAGTCGGCCCGAAGACACAGCGGACGTGTAATCGGCCTCGGCACGCTCAGGTGAGCGTCGAGATCCAGTGGGCGAGAGCTTGGCCGATCTCGTCGGGTGCGTCCTCCTGGGCGAAGTGACGTCCGACCACCTGCACCTCGCGCTGGTTCGGGAAGCGACGAGCGATCTCGAGCAGCTCGCCGCTGAGGGTGTCGCCGTCGGTGACGTCGATCAGCAGCTTGGGTGTCGATGAGCTCGCGAGCCAGGCCGAGTACTCGGCGACGATGTCGTGCACGTCGGCGGGTTCGCCGTCGAACGGGATCTCGCGAGGCCACGTGAGCGTCGGCCGCCGACCCTCGCCGGGTTCGAGGAACGGACGCCGGTACTCGGCCAGCTCGTCGTCGTCGAGCGTCCGGATGACCCCGCCGGGCAGACCGTGGGTGAGGAACACGTTGTCGACCAGCGCCATCTGCTCGCCCTCGTCGGTTCGTAGTCGCCGGAAGAAGGCACGACCCTCCTCACTCAACTGCGACCACGACCGCGGTGCGACATTCGCTTCGAGATAGGCGATACCGGCGACCGCCGACGCGTTCCGGCGAGCCCAGTCGAACCCGAGACCCGAGCCCCAGTCGTGCAGGACGAGGACGACGTCGTCGGTCGCTCCGAGGTGTGCGAGCAGTCGGTCGAGGTACTGCTGGTTCTCGACGAGTCGATACGAGCCGGGACCCGAGTTCGGCAACTTCCCCGAGTCACCGAAACCGATCAGATCGGGAACGAGGCATCGGCCCAGGTGTTCGACATGGGGCACCACGTTCCTCCACAGGAACGACGAGGTCGGGTTGCCGTGGAGAAACACGATCGGGCGCCCCTCGCCGCGCTCGACGTAGGCCATGTCGACGTCGTCGATGCGGGCGAACTGCTTCTCTGCGCGCCACTCGGCTGCACTGCTCACGATGTCAGCGTGGCATGTCGTCGTGGCGACGGCCTCAGCCGATGCCGATGATCTCGGCGTCGGGTTCGAAGGCCGCGATGGCGAACCAGAACGTGTCCAGTGCCTCGATGCGGGTCAGCTGTGTACCGGCGAGCGGCCCGTCGATGCCTCGTCCGAAAAGGTCGAATGTCGAGCCGCTGGCCTGGTCGGTGAAGGTGCCGTCGCCGTTGGCGACGAGGTCGACGGCGATGTCGCCTTCGATGACCTGACGGAACACGCCGGTCGCGCCGACGTCTCTGCCCTCGGCGATGGGGCCGGTGTCGAGAGCGCTGGCAGTGCCCGGGTCGAACAGTGCGATGGCTTGGCCGCCGTCGATCTCGAACGACACCGCGCCTTGTTCCTCGAGCACGAACGTCGGAATGATCTTGGTCTCGTCGCCGCGGACCGCGACGACGCGTTCCTTCGGTGCGAGACGACCGTCGATGTCGCCGCTGAACAGGAACGGTCGGTCGTCGGCGTTGTCGTAGCCCACGTAGGGGTTCTCGCCGTACCGACGGGAGAAGCCGGTGTCGCGGTTCAGGACCTGCCCGTCGGGGAAGGTCGTCTTGAAGTCACCCCATGACACCGTCTGGACCGGGATCTTCTGCAGCTCGATGCCCGTGAGTGCGCCGATGACGGCCTTGCCGTCGAAGTGGGTCCACAGCGTCTCGGTCTGGCGGTCGTACATGACGAGCGACGAGTTGAAGAGGCTGCCGCTGGTCCCGAAGTCGAACACCGTGCCCTCGATGTCACGTTCGAACGCGACGGCCGAGTTGCAGAGCGGACAGAAGCTGACGGTGACGGGCACCCCGCCGATCGTGTCGTTCACGATCTCGTGCCAGGTCATGATCTGCAGCGGGAAGGCCCGCACGTCGCCGTTGATCTCGAGGGCGAGCACCGGCTCGGCGTCGGCGAGGAAGTCGACATCGGCCACCGCGTCGTACTGCGGTTCGTCGATGGGCGGGATGCCGTCGGGGGGCGGACCTCCCGAGCGGACGGCAGCCGGGTCGATCAGCGGGGTCGGGAACGACTCGTGAGTTCGGTCGTCGAGTGCGCTCTGGACCGAGTCGAGGTCGATGCCGGCGATGGAGGTGAGACGAGCCATGCCGCCCTCGGTGTCGGCGGCTGCACCGTCGGACGTCGAGTCGGAACCAGTGGCGGCGTCACTGATGGCTGTGGTCGGAGCGTCGCTGTCGCCGGCCGTCGTTCCATCGGTGGCGCCGTCACCGCCACATGCGGCGAGCACGATCGCGGATGCGACCACGGCTGCGCCCAGGCGCGCGGACGAGGAGGGGGATCGGAGCATGCGACCGGAACAGGGCCGAGCTGCCGCTCATTCCAGATCGACGGGTGATCCTGCGACGATTCGGACGCTCAGGCGGTGCATCCGGTCACGCAACGCGCGAGATGTCCACAGTTGTCCACAGAGTTGTCCACTGCTGTGGATCAAATCACATCAGTGTGATTCGGCTGCCGGATCCGAGCCACCCGGCAGCGATCGCATCAGCGCCAGCGGGTGGCGGTGATGATGCCGCCGAGCACCACACCGAGGCCGCTCAACAGCCACCAGTTGCTCGGCGCACCGGGCAGCACCTCGAGGTAGTTGAGGAAGATCATCGCGATGCCGACGGCGAACAGCACCATCATCAGGATCGGGACCCACTGCGGGCTCGGCCCAGCGGCGGTCGGGGCTGCGGCACCGACCTCGTGTTCGTATCCCGCGGGACGGGTGCCCTTCTCGGTGACCCGGCCTGGCTTGTTGTGCGAGCGCGACATGGTTGACCACGATACGCGATCACGCCGGGCTGTCGCCCCTCACGAGCGCGAGGACGGCTCGCGAACGGAATGCCGTCCGTCTGCGACCGGTTCCCCGCAGCATGCGAGCCGGGCGACTCATGACCACGGCGGTGGCCGTCGCGCTCGTCGCCGCCGCGTGTAGTTCGGGCGATGACACATCGGACACCGCCGAGTCGACCGGCCCGACCACGACCTGGCCAGCAGTGCCGAGTGCACTCGAGAATCCGAACCAGGCCGGACTCCCGACGCCGACCATCGACACGGAGCTGCTCGTCGATTCGGGCGTCGGCGTCGACGAGATCCCGGCCATCGACATGCCGGACTGGTTCCCGGTCGAGCGTGTCGGTTGGTTGGAGGACGAGGAGCCGGTGATCGTGCTCGAGGTCGACGGGGACGCCAGGGCCTACCCGTTGATGGTGATGACGTGGCACGAGATCGTGAACGACATGGTCGGTGGCGTACCGATGACCGTCACGTTCTGTCCCCTGTGCAACTCCGCAGTGGCGTTCGAGCGACGAGTTCCGGACGGCGAGCTGACGTTCGGGGTGAGCGGCCTGCTCTTCAACTCGTCGCTCGTCATGTACGACCGTCAGACCGAGTCGCTGTGGACACACTTCGACGGCACTGCGGTCGCCGGGAGCCTCACCGGGGCCGAGCTCGTGAAGCATCCGGTCCAGATCGTCTCCTGGGCCGACTTCCGCGACGGCTTCCCCGACGGACGGGTGCTCACACGAGCGACCGGGTTCAGCCGGCCGTACGGCCGGAACCCCTATCCGGGCTATGACGCGGTTGGTCAGCGACCCTTCTTCTTCGAGGGCGAGATCGACGGACGCATCGCGGCGAAGGAGCGGGTCGTCGCGGTCCGAGGCGATGAGACGAAGGTGCTGCTGCTGTCCGAGCTGACCGACGCCGGCACCGTCGAATTCGAGATCGACGGCCGACCCGCCGTCGCTGTCCACTCCCCCGGCACCACCTCGGCGCTCGACGATCCGTTCATCGAGAACGGCCGCGACATCGGTGCCACCGGCGTGTTCGACCGCCGCACCTCTGAAGGGCCTGTCGAGCTCGTGGCCGATACCGACGGACAGCTGGTCGATCAGACCACCGGCTCCACGTTCGACGTCTTCGGCAGGGCCACCGACGGCCCGCTCGAGGGTGTGCAGCTCGAGCGCATCGAATCGCTCGACACGTTCTGGTTCGCCATCGCCGCGTTCGACCCGGCGACGCAGATCGTCGACGTGCCCTGAACCTGCGAGCACGCGTTCGGTCGATCTAGCGTCGGTGGCGATGACCGACCTGATCTACCTCCGCGACGCCTACCTCCGAGAGTTCGACGCGACCGTCACCGATGTCGATGGCGATCGCGTCGAACTCGACCGCACCGGCTTCTACGTGACCGGCGGTGGGCAGCCGCACGACACCGGGACCCTGTCCGGCGAGCACGGCTCGGCGACCGTGACGAGCGTCAAGAAGGACGGGGGCAAGGTCTGGCATCGGCTCGACGGTGACGTCCCCGAGGTCGGTGCCACGGTGCACGGCACGCTCGACTGGGAGCGCCGGCATCAGCTGATGCGCACGCACACCGCCATGCATCTGCTGTGCGGCGTCATCTGGAACGAGTACGGCAAGGCCGTGACCGGCGGCAACATGGAGCCGCTCTCGGGCCGGATGGACTTCGAGTTCGATCCGTTGCCCGAGGGGTTCGCTGCCCGCATCGAGGAGCTGGTGAACGCCGAGATCGCCGAGAACCGCCCGATCGAGGTGTCGTTCCTCGACCGCTCGGTCGCCGTCACCGACGAGGACCTCATCCGCACCAAGGTCAACCTGATCCCCGAGTTCGTGACCGAGATCCGCGTCGTCGACATCGTCGGTCTCGACAAGCAGGCGGACGGCGGCACGCACGTCGCTTCGACCGGCGAGGTCGGTCGGTTCCGGGTCCTGAAGACCGAGTCGAAGGGCAAGGGCAACAAGCGCGTCCGCATCGCCCTCGAGGACGCCGACTGAGCCGACCACGTGCGCTGCAGGCGCAGCGTCCGATCAGGGAGCGGCGGTCGTGGTGGTGGTCGACGACGTCGTGGTGGTCGTCGGAGCCGTCGTGGTGGTGGTCGACGTGGTCGTGGTCGTCGGCGGCTCGTCGGCCGCATCACCCACGAACAGGATGATCTCCGTACCCGGGAACGCTTCCTCGCCCGGACCCGGGCGCAGCTCGGTCACCTGACCGTCGTTCTCGTCACCGAACTCGAGCTCGACGATCTCGCGACGGGTCACGAAACCATCGGCCTGGAGGCGAGCCTCGACGACCTCGGGGTTGGTGCTGCCGATCTCCTCGAGCGACGGGATGATCAGCAGCTCCGGACCAGCAGAGATGGTGAGGGTGACGACGGTGTTGCGCTCGACCTCGGTCCCGGGCGGCGGGTCGGAGGCCAGGACGACACCCGGCTCGAACTCGTCGGAGAACACCGGCTCGGCCGCGATCTGATCGAGCAGACCGGCTCGGGCGAGCAGCACGCGGGCCTCGGTCGCCTCGACACCGACGACCTCGGGCACCGCGACCTGGCCGAGACCGATGGACACGACGAGGGTCACCGACGCGCCGGCGGGACGCTGATCGCCGGCGGGGACGCTCTGGGAGATCACCCGACCGGCCTCGATGTTCTCGTCGGTCTGCTCTTCGATGGTGACGTCGAAGCCCTGGGTCAAGAACGCGTTCTCGGCCTCGGTGCGTTCCATGCCGACGACGTTCGGTACCTCGATCAGCACCGCACCCGACGAGGCCTGCAGGATGATCTGAGTGGTCTTGTCGATCACGAGACCCGACCGCGGATCCTGCGCGAACACCTCGTTCTCGGCGACGTCGTCACGGTTCTCGTACTCGACGGAGACGTCCTCGAACCCGAGGGCGTTCAGCTCCTCGACGGCTTCCTCCCACGGTGTGCCGATCAGCGACGGCACACGAGCGGTGAGCGACGTGGTCGTCTCGCTCGGATCACCAGTGGTGGTCGTGGTGGAATCCGAGTCGCCACCGCCGGCGAGCAGCTGCGCCAGGAAGAACAGCACCACCGCAAGGACGATGAGGGTGATGAGCAGCACCGCGATCCACAGCCCGGTGCGGGCCGGCGGCTCGTCGTCGTAGGGCTGGTACGGCACCTGCGGCGGAACCTGAGCCGGGGGCACGGTGGTCTGCGGGACGATGATCGTCTCGTTGGTCGGCGCCGGAGCGGCAGCGGGGCTCGGCACCGCGGGAGCGGGGGCCGGGGTCTGCGGCGGCAGGACCTGCTCGGCGACGGTGCCGCCGGCGAGGACCTGCTGGCCGGTCCGGTGACGACGCAGGTCGGCCCGAAACTCCTCGGCGCTCGGGTAGCGGTCGTCCGGGCTCTTGGTGAGGCCCCGCAAGGTGATCGCCTCGAGCCCCGGTGGCACGTCGGCGTTGTACTGCGTGGGCGACGGCACCGGTTCCTGGACATGCTTGTAGGCGATGGCCACCGGGGTGTCGCCGGTGAACGGCGGACCCGAGGTGAGCATCTCGTAGAGCACCACGGCGAGCGAATAGACGTCCGAACGCGGGTCGGCCGGCTTGCCCTGGGCCTGTTCGGGCGACAGGTAGGTGGCAGTACCCATGACGTTGCCGGTCTGGGTGAGGCTGTCGCCCGCGTCGGCGGACATGGCCCTGGCGATGCCGAAGTCGGTCACCTTCACCTGACCCGACGAGGTGATGAGCACGTTGCCGGGCTTGATGTCGCGGTGCACGACGCCGTTGCGGTGTGCGAAGCCGAGCGCAGCTGCGATGTCGATCGCAATGTCGGCGGCACGGTCGGGATGCAGCGGGCCCTCAGCGCGGATGATCTCGGCGAGCGAGCGGCCCTCCACGTACTCCATGACGATGTAGTACGTGCCGACTTCCTGGCCCCAGTCGTAGACACCGACGACGTTCGGGTGGTTCAGGTTGGCCGCAGCCTGTGCTTCGCGACGGAACCGCTCGACGAACGCCGGGTCGGTCGCGTACTCGGGGAAGAGCACCTTGACCGCGACCGGACGGTCGAGCAGCTGGTCGCGCGCGAGGAAGACCTCGGCCATGCCGCCTCGGGCGATGCGGCGATAGAGCTCGTAGCGCCCGCCGAAGACGGGCCGTTCAGTGTTGGCCATGATCCAGATCAGGCGGGCGGCAACCCGTCCTCAGTCCGACGATGGTACTGGGGTACCCGCCCCAGGCTGCGTGCAGGCCCCAGGATGCCGCATCCATCCGCCCCGACGGTTGATCACCGATCGATCAGGAGCCCGAGTCCAGGTCGACGACGCCGAGCGCTTCGAGTGCCGCTTGGAGCACGGCCCGACCGACCGGTGCGGCATGCAGCGCACCGGTCAGGTCCTGTGCGACCCACTCGCCGCTCAACATCACCGCGACCGCGACGCGGGGTTGTTCGGCCGGCGCATAGCCGATGATCCACGCGTCCGTCGGGGCGTCGCCCGACTCCGCGGTCCCGGTCTTGCCGGCCACCGCCACCCCGTCGAAGGCGAGGCCGGTCGCCGTGCCGGACGCCGCGGTGAGCTCCATCATCTCCTGGAGCGCGAGCGCGGTCTCGAACTCGATCGGCGTGCCGGCCACCTCGGGTTCGGTGGTCTCGATGGTCCGGCCGTCGCTGTCCACGATCGACTCGACGAGATATGGCCGCATCATCACCCCGTCGTTGGCGACGGCTGCGGCGACCTGAGCCATCTGCAGCGGCGTCGCCGCCACCTCGAACTGGCCGATGGCCGACTGCGCGAGCAGTGGGATGTTGTCGTCGAAGAAGTCGATCGGCGGCGTGACCGACTCGACCACCCCGTCGAGGTCCAGCATCGGATCGTCGTTGAAACCGAACTCGTGGGCCGTGCGGATGAGCGGGCCGGCACCGAGCCCGACCGCCATCTCGGCGATGCCCGTGTTGCACGACACCCGCATCATCTCGAGGAGGTCGCCGCCGCAGGTCGAGCCGCCGAAGTTGCCGATCGGCCGATCGGTCTGCGGCGGCACGTACCCGTCGGTCGGTTCGTACACCGGTGACGTGGCGCTGGCGTACCCCGCATCGATCGCCGCGGCAGCGGTCACGACCTTGAACGTCGAGCCGGGCGGTGTCCGTGTCGCATAGGCACGCGATACCAGCGGGTCGGTCTCGTCCTCGACCAGGGTGAAGCGGTCCTCCTGCACCTGTCGCAGATCGTGCGACGAGAACAGGCCGGGGTCGTAGGTCGGGAACGAGTACATCGCCAGGATCGCACCGGTCTGGGTGTCGATCGCGACCACTGCGCCCTCACGGTCACCGATGGCGGCACGGGCGATGCGTTGGACGTCGTGGTCGATCGTGAGGTTCAGATCGGCGGTGCGATCGCGATCGACGAAGAGATCGGTGACGGACTGCAGCTCGATCTCGGCATCGGTGCCGGCCAGCACGTCGTGGTACTGCCGCTCCAGGCCGGTGGCCCCGTAGTTGAGCGAGAACCAGCCGGTCAGGTGCGCGTAGAGCCCGCCGTGCGGATACTCCCGGAGGCGTTCGAGCTCGCCCGGCACGTCGACGGTGAGGGCCACGACCACCCCGTCACCGGTGCGGATGGTCCCGCGTGCCTCGGTGAACTCCCGGACGATGTCGCGGGTGTTCGCCGGGTTCTCCCGGTACGTGTCGGCGCGGACGATCTGCACGACGTTCAGCTGGATGAACAGCAGCGTGTAACAGATCAGGAGGATGCCGGTCACCCGACGGATGCGCAGGTTCACGAGTCGACCTCGGCGGGTCGGCGCATCGTGACCGCGGCGATCGACGCCGACTCGTCGCTGATCCGCAGCAGCAACGCGAGCAACACGTAGTTCGCCACCAGCGACGAACCGCCGTAGGAGACGAACGGCAGCGTGATGCCCGTCAGCGGCAGCACCCGCAGGACGCCGCCGATGATGATGAACGCCTGCAGGCCGATCGTGACGCTGAGCACCGTCGCCAGGAGGGTCCCGAACTCGTCACGGGCTCGGGTGGCGACCCGCAAGCCCGCGCCGATGAACAGCAGGAAGCTGATGATCAGCGCAGTGGCGCCGAGGAAGCCGAACTCCTCGGCGATCACGGCGAAGATGAAGTCGGTCTCGTTCGCGGGGATCCGTTCGGGACTGCCGAGACCGGGCCCGGTGCCGGTGAGACCGCCGGACGCCATCGCGAAGATGGCCTGAACCAGCTGGAATCCCTCGCCGTTGGGATCCTCGAACGGGTCGAGCCAGATGCGCACGCGGGCCTGGACGTGCCCGAACATCGCCCACGCCGCGACCGCGCCACCGACGAACAAGGTGCCGCCGACCGCCGGGTACCAACCGCGACCCGTCGCCACCCACACGGTGATCACGAAGGTCGAGAAGACCAGCAACGACGAACCGAGATCCCGCTCGGCCACCATGACGAGCAGCGACGCACCCCATGCTGCGAGCAGCGGGCCGAGGTGCTTCAGATCCGGCACCGTCATCGACCCGATGCGTCGGGTGCCCTCGGCGAGGAGCTCACGTTTCTCGACCAGGTACGAGGTGATGAAGATCGCCAGCGCCAGCTTGGCGAACTCGCCGGGCTGGATGGAGAACGGCCCGACGCGCACCCACAGGCGTGCGCCGTTGATGGTGCGGCCGATGCCGGGAAGCAGCGGCGCCAACAACGCGACGAACCCGATCAAGGCGAACGTCCATCGGTAGCGGCTCAGCGTCCCGGCCTCCTTCACGAAGGCCAACGTGCCGACGAAGGCGGCGATGCCGAGCAGCGTCCACAGCGCCTGGTTCTCGGCCAACGACTCGTCGAGCCGGACGATGAACGAGTACCCGATGCCGTTCAACAACACCGCGATCGGCAGCAGCGTGCCGTCGGCCTGCGGGGCCCAACGGCGCACCGCCAGGTGGGCGCCGACGAGGAGCACCACGATCTGGACGAGGACCGGCAGCACCGTCGCGGGAACAGAGGTCTCCTCGCTCCGCGACGCGAGCGCATAGGTGGCGACGGTCGCCACCATGGCCAGGACGATGAGTCCCAGCTCGGTGGTGCGCTGACGGTTCACGCCCCTGCGGTGTCGGCTGCCGCTGAGTCGGTCGCGGTCGTGTCGGTGGTGTCGTCGTCCGGTGAGGTGTCGGTGTCCTCACCGTCGGTCGCCGCGGTCTCGTCGGCGGGCTCGGCCACCGGCTCGGGCGGGCGGATGCCGTCGACGTAGGTGCGGGCGGCGTCGAGGGAGCTGACTTCGACGACGCCCTCGACATCAGCGACGGTGCCGTCGGCGAGCTGGCTGCGGAAGATGCCGCTGCCCTCTTCGAGCGTCGGATCGAACCAGAGGACGCCACCGGAACGGCCTTGGTAGATCACGACCTCGTCGCCGGCGAAGGCCACGTGGTACGTGCCGCGGGCGTAGACGCCGACGGCGTACATGGCCCCGACCACGGCGATGATCCCGACGACCACTGCCGCGAGCGCCGCCCACGTCACCGGTACGGGTGCGCGCCACCCGGTGCGCGGCTCGGGTTCGACCTCGGCGACGGGGTCGGTGAACACGATCGTCGAGTTGGGGTCCGTGGCGACGGCTTCGTCGTCGAAGACGCCCGGCGAACCACCGACGTCGATCAACGGCGCGGCGATGATGACACCGGCATCGTCGTCGTCATCCGACTCGTCTGCGTCTGCGGGACCGGCTCCGGCACCGTCGCCCAGCCACGGCAACGGTCCGTCGCCGTCGAGGTCAGGGAGCTCGTAGCCCGAGAGCGCGTCGTTGCGGGCGGTGATGTCCGGCAGGTCGTCGTCGCCGGGGGCGTCGAACGGTGAGGCAGCCGCAGCGACCGCGGCCGTCGTGGCGATCTCGTTCGGTTCGGTCTCGGCCTCCACGTCCACCGTGGGAGCGTCGTCGTCGACCGTCGGGGCGGCGACGTCGGCGTCACCGAACACGTCGTCCAACGTGTCGCTCTCACCGAGATCCGGCAGATCGCTCAGCGAGTCGGTGACCGACGCTGCCGAGTCATCGAGGGCTTCCGCGGCGAGCACCCCGGTCACAGCCGCGACCTCGTTGCCCACACCCTCGTCCAGGTCGTCGTCGGCTGCCGCGGCACCCAGAACCTCGTCCTCGACAGCGGTGTCGGCCTCGGCGATGTCGGCACCGTCGAGGGCGGGCAGGACTCCCGTCGGCTCCGACACCGGCGCGGACTCGTCGACCGGCGGCGCCACGACCGGCGGCGGCACCTCGTCGACCTCGACGAACACGACCACCACCGTGACGTTGTCGCGACCACCGGCGACGTTCGCCCGGTCGATCAGCGTCCGAGCCAGCTTCGCCGGATCGTCGATCGAACCGATGGCCTGGCGGATCTCGAGATCGTCGAGCTCGTTGACGAGACCGTCGCTGCAGAGCACGAACCGGTCGCCCGCCTCGGGAGCGATCTCCCAGTGATCGACGTCGACGTCCTCGGCCACACCCACCGCCCGGGTCAACATGTTGCGGTAGGGGTGCGTCGCCGCCTCGTTCTCCGACAGCTGACCGCGTCGGATCAGTTCGGCGACGTAGGAGTGGTCGTCGGTCAGCTGCTGGAGCTCACGTTCACGCCAGCGGTAGATGCGGGAGTCGCCGACGTTGACGACACCGAGCTGAGGGGGGCGGCCGTCGCCGAGCACCGCGATCGCGGTCAGCGTGGTGCCCATGCCCTTGAGATCGGGATGCTCGATCGAGTGATCCCACACGGCGCGGTTCGAGGCCTCGACGGACTCGACCAGCTCGTCCATCGTGGCGTGACGTCCGCCGGCCATCGACCGGACCGCGATCTGGGAGGCCACCTCGCCGCCACGGTGCCCGCCCATGCCGTCGGCGACGACGAAGAGTCCACGGTCGGCGAACAACGCGTCCTGATTGGCCGAGCGCACACGGCCGTGATGGGTCGCACCGCCCCACGACAGACGCAGCCGGCGCGAGTTCTCCGCGGGCTCGGACGGTGCCGGCGCGTCGGACGACACGGCGGGATCCCGGTTGTCGTCGGACTGGCTCATGTCGAGACCTCGAAGATGGTGGCGCCGATCTGGAGCTGATCGCCGGGGTTGATGACGGTGGGACGGTTCACCTTCTCACGATTCACGTACGAACCGTTGGTGGATCCGAGGTCCTCCACGAAGACCTCGCCGTCCCGACGAAAGATCCTCGCGTGCATCTGTGACGCGTAGGTGTCGTCGATCGTGACTTCGCACCCTGCGGCGCGACCGAGTGTCACCTCGTCGGCCAGCACGTGGAACCGACCCGCATGGTGTTCGGGGGCGACGATGACGATCCGCTTGGCACCGCCCGACACCGATCGGCGCCGACGTGGCGCTCGTGTCTCGCGGGCGGCCCGGGGAGGGCGGACCTCCACCCACACGGCCTGGAGCACTCGCATGAAGAACAGGTAGACGATCACCAAGACGAGCAGGGTGAGCAGTCGCAGCAGCGTCGGTGACATCAGCGTGCCTCGTACCGCAGGTGCCGGCCGGCGATCTCGATCGTCTCGCCGTCGCGAAGTTCGTGGCGAGACACGGCCAGGCCGTCCACGCGCGTGCCGTTGGTGGAGTCCAGATCGACGACGGTGACGAGCGGTGTGCGAACCACCTCGGCGTGCTGGCGGCTGACCGCGGGATCGTCGATCACCAGATCGCAGTCGGCCAGGCGGCCGATGACGAGGCGGTCGCCGATGTCGATTCGGCTGCCGTCGGCCAGCAGCAAGGCTCCCGTCGAGCCGGTGGACGCGTCGTGGGTGGCGTCGATCTCGAAGCGTCCGACCCGGAGTTTCGGGTCTTGGACGAGGCGTACCGACAATGCGCCGACGAGTTGCGTGTCGGCTTCGGCCGAGTGATCACGCGCCAACTGTTCGAGCTCGGTGCACAGCACCGGCCCCATCTCCCGGAGACGATCGTGGTCGTCGGCCGACAACCGCACCAGGAAGCGGTTGGGGTGGACGCGACGGCCTTCGACACCGAGGCGACGTTCCTCGTCCATCCGTCGCACCAGGCGACGGCCGAGCTCGACGGGTTCGACCGAGCTGCGGAACGCGCGGGCGAACGTTCCCTCGACGAGTTGTTCGAGCCGGCGTTCGAAGCTGCGGAGGACCATGACGCTCACGGAGTGTAGGCACCCGCCTGGGCTGGGTCGCCTCGGAGCCACCGGGCGGCCGAGCCGTGCGTTCGCAGAAGTCGGTTCCCTCTCGATCACAGAGGCGCTACAGTCACCTCTCCGCTCGCGCGAGTGGCGGAATTGGCAGACGCGCAGGCTTCAGGTGCCTGTGCCCGTAAGGGTGTGAGGGTTCAAGTCCCTCCTCGCGCACTCCACGAGACGCCGGCCCCAGGGTCGGCGTCTCGTCGCTTTTCACCAGCCGGGCTCCGATCCGATCTGTGACGCTGTGTCGATGCACCCACTCGCCACCGAACGAGCCGCAGCTGCAGCTCGACTGCTTC
>JAHDHM010000044.1:14106-15175 GCA_020631315.1 Acidimicrobiales bacterium | reverse complement strand
CGTCAGGTCGTAGAAGCGCTGCTGATGGCGAGCGATCGCCTGGCGCAGCTGTGGGAGACCGGGACCCGGCGGGTACTGGTTGTGCCCGTCGCGCATCGCCCGGACGGCGACGTCGATGATCTCGTCGGGGCCGTCGGTGTCGGGGAAGCCCTGCCCCAGGTTCACGGCGTTCGTCCGCGCCGCCAGCGCGGACATCTCGGTGAAGATCGTGGTGCCGAACCCCTGCAGGCGGGCGTTCAGATACGGGACACGCTCGGTCATGCCGCCGAGGTTAAGTCGTGAGGCCCGAGCCGTCGGACTTGCGCCAGCGGAACACGGCCATGCCGTCCGTACCGTGGTCGTGCGGGGCGACGAGGCCTCCGTGATCGACCGGGCGCCACCGGTCGCCATGGACCAGCGGCTCGGGATCGAGGTCCGCACGTCCTGTGAGCTCCCGAGCGACGTCGGCCCCCTCGGCTGCGGTGATCGTGCACACGGAGTACACCAGCAACCCGCCAGGGCGCACCAGTTCGGCGCCGGCGACGGCCAGCTCTCGTTGCAACGTGGTCAGCCGGTCGACGTCATCGCTGGTGATGCGCCAGCGGGCATCGGCTCGACGGCCGAGTGCGCCGAGCCCGGAGCACGGTGCATCCACGAGCACCGCGTCGAACGAACCCGGCTCGAGACCGCTGTCTCGACCATCGGCGTACACCGTGGTGACCCGCCCGGCTCCGTAGCGCTCGGCCACGTCGGCGAGCGTCGCTGCCCGGTCCTCGCCCGCCTCGACGGCGACCACCTCGGCACCGGCCGCGGCGAGCCCGGTCGACTTGCCGCCAGGTGCAGCACACAGGTCGGCCACCCTCATGCCCGGTTCAGCCGCCACCTCGTCGACGACCCACCTCGATGCGAGGCCTTGGACGTAGCCGTCAGGTCGAGCTGCCGGTTGTTCGGGATCGTTCATCGCAGCGAGCGCCGGTACGCCGTCGTCGCCGAGCTCGGATGCGGTTTCCAGTTCGGACAACACGACTGCGGGCGGCGGCCAGCGCGCGCTCCAGGTCCGCCCCGACCCGCGGCCGGGGCTCTGGCGCCC
>JAHDHM010000044.1:7425-14096 GCA_020631315.1 Acidimicrobiales bacterium | reverse complement strand
CATCGCAGCGAGCGCCGGTACGCCGTCGTCGCCGAGCTCGGCGACGAACCGGTCGACGATCCAGTTCGGGTACGACAACTCGACTGCGGGCGACGGCCAGCGCACCGTGCGCTCCAGGTCGTCGGCGACACGCCGCAGCACGGCGTTCACGAAGCCACGAGCCTTCTTCGGGGCCACCTCGACGGTCTCACCGACCGCCGCATGGCGAGGCGTGCCGAGCACCAGGAGCTGGAACACGCCCATGCGCAGCACCCCGCCCACGAAACGGTCCGGTGCGCGATTCAGATGAGGCGCGAGCAGGTGGTTGCAGGCCCGCTGCATTCGCACGGTGCCGAGTGTGAGGTTCGTCGCGAACGCCCGATCGCGCTCGGACAGGTCCGAACGTTCGAGTTCGGACGCGAGCACGACCGTCGCACGGCCACCGTCGGCGACCCGAGCGATCGCTGCAGCAGCCACGACGCGGGGGTTCGTGTCGCTCATTCGCCGAACGTCCTCGGCGCATCGACACGGAGGCCCAGCTGCCAGGCTGCTGCGTCCATCCGTGGCTTGCCTTCGGGCTGCACCGTGCGCAGTACCACCGAACCCTCACCGGTGGTCACGACAGCGTCGTCGAAGTCGCCTGGTCCCGAGTCGTTGGCCGGCGGACCGTCGTGGACGGCGATCTCGTGCACCTTGACACGCTTGCCGTCGAACATCGTCCACGCACCGCCGATGCGCACCAGCCGGTGGACGTCGACGGCCGGCGCGCTCCAGTCGATCTTGCGGTCGAGGGTGTCGAACTTGGCGGCATGTGTCGCCTCGCCCTCCTGCGGTGCGGGCTCGCCGAGCCCGGCACGCAGCGTGTCGACCAGCAGTTCGGCACCGAGCACCGCCAGACGCTCCCGGAGTTCGGCGGCCGTGTCGTCGGCGCCGATCGGGGTGACCGCACGCGAGTACACCGGACCCGTGTCGAGACCGACCTCGAGACCCATGATGCACACCCCTGTCTCGGTGTCACCGGCGAGAATCGCCCGCTCGACCGGCGCGGCGCCCCGCCAACGCGGCAGCAACGAGAAGTGGACGTTCAACATCGGGAGAAGTTCCAGCACGGGTCGGCGGATGAGCTGACCGAACGCGACGACGATCCCGAGATCGGCATCGACGTCGAGCGCGTCGGCGACCTCGGTGGTGACCGGCAGACCGAGTTCGAGTGCAGCTGCCTTCACCGGTGTCGGTGTCGGCGAACTGCGTCGACCACGACGCCGGTCCGGGCCCGACACGACGAGGGCCACGTCCACGCCGGCATCCACGAGGGAACGCAAGCTCGGGACCGCGTCGTCGGGGGTCCCCAGGAAGACGACGCGCTGCGGGCGCGCCGGTGGTTCGGCCAGCGGCAGTGGCTCGCTCACCCGGGGAGGTGCAGGCCGAAGCCCATGCCCTTGGCGCGGGGCTCGTCCTCAGCGCGCTGGCGCAGGATCTTCAGGGCGTCCTTGCGCGTGCGCTTGTCGAGATGGTCGAGCAGCAGGACACCGTCGAGGTGGTCCAGCTCGTGCTGGAAGAGCCGCGCCATCAACTCGTCGGCCTCGATGGACACCTCGTTGCCGTCGAGGTCGTACCCGGTGAGGTGGACTTCCTTGGGCCGGACGATCTCGAACGACAGCCCCGGCACCGACAGGCAGCCCTCGGGGTACTCCCACTCGCCGTCGGATTCCTCGATGGTCGGGTTGACCAGCACCTTCGGGCCCTCACCGTCGTGCAGGTCGTACACGAACAGACGCTTCTGGATGCCCACCTGAGGGGCCGCCAGGCCGATGCCCTCGGCTTCGTACATGGCCGGGAACATGTCCGTGGCCATGCGCGCGATCTTGCCGTCGATGTCCTCGATGGGGGCTGCGACCTGGCGCAGAACGGGGTCGCCGAACAGGCGGATCTCCATGCTCATGGTGCTTCCAGCTTATCGGCCGAGGAGGGCCGCCCCCGCTGCAGCCGTCAGACCCGCTGGGGGTCCACTTCGATCCGGAGGCGGCCACCGGGACGGGGCGTCGCCCGCAGCGCGGCCGTCAGCGTGGCGTGGTCATCGGCGCGCAGCAGCCAGCTTCCGTCCTGTTCGGCCACGGTCACGTCACCGACCGGGTCGAACGCGTCCATGAACGCCGCCGCGGCTGCGCCCGAGACCGAGGCCATCGCCGAGAAGGGTGGCAGCGACAGCGCGCTGCGCAGCTCGCGCTCGATGTCGGTGACGCGTCCCGGATCGGCGTGCAGGACGGCGTCGACGACGTGGTGTTCGGGGAGCCGAGTCTGGAGCACCAGGCGCCCCTGCGAGGCCCGCGGCCCGACCAGCCGTGCGCCGGCGGCCAGCAGCGCCATGGCCTGCTCGGCGGCTCGGAAGCGCGGTGCCAGAAGCTCTTGATCGAGGTCGAGGAACACCACGGCATCGGCCGACTCGAGACGGTGCAGCACCGCTTCGGTACCGACGTAGAGACCAGCGTCTCGGGGCATCTCGTCGTCGGCCCCGGTGACCTCGACCACCGGACGGCGTGCGAGCTTCTCGAGTTCCTCGGCCACACCCTGGACCCCGAGGCGAACCCGCCGGAAACGGGTCGCTCCGCAGTGTTCGCAGACGGCCGGGCGCTGCGTGCCGTCACGGTCGACGAAGCGCTCACCGTCCAGTGCCAGCGCGCCGCCCTCGAGACCGCGAGCCACCTCGCCGCACTGCCGACAGATCGCCAGACGTGCACGACCGGTGCGATTCAGCACGCAGGCGATGGTGAGGTCGCTCTGCACCAGTCGGGCCAGTCGTGGCGAGCACCACTCGCCGGAGGTCGGGTCCTCGTCGCGTCGATCGATGACCTCGACCGCCGGCCACGACGCCCGCTCCTCGGAACGGTCGGGGTGCAGCAGGATGCCCGACTCGAGAGCGTCGAGCGACGGCGTCGGCGACACCAACACGCACGGCGCACCGTCACGAGCCGCTCGTTCGAGCGCGACCGTACGGGCGTGCCACGTCGGGCTCGACTCCTCCTGGTACCGCTCGTCGTGCTCGTCGAACACGACCACTGCGTCGAGGGGTCCGATCGGGGCGAACGCCGCAGCCCGGGTCCCGACCGTGACCGCACCGGCCGCCGATTTGGCCCAGTCCCTGTCCCACAAGGCCACGTCCACCCCACTGCGCCGCAGACGCAACGCCAGGTGCTGGGCGGCAGAGTGCGTGGCGGTGAGCAACAACGCTCGGCCACGGGCCGCGGCAGCGAGCGCGATCGAGGTCTCGTCCGCGGCAGGACCCACCCGTACGACCGAGACCGGGTGCTCGAACGCCTGATGCACACGCGGCTCGATGACCGTGGTGGGCACGGCCGCACGGCGGCGCGGCAACGAGGGCACGTTCGTCGGGGGCGATGCCGTGCGCAGCAACCGAGCCGTGCTGCCGACCCATCGACCCGCCGCCCAGCGGCACAGATCGATCAGTGCGGGCGGTGGTCCGAGGCTCGACACCTTCGAGAGCTTGCGCAGCTCGTAGTCACCGGTCGGCTCGATGTCGGTCTCGACCACCCAACCACGTACACGGCGACCCCGCAGATCGACCCGCACGATCGAGCCGACACGCACGTCGGCGCCACGTTCGGCGTCGACCCAGTACTCGAACTCGCGGTCGATCGCCGGCTCGTCGATCAGCACCCGTAGCACCCTCGCCCCGAGGGTCGGGCTCGGATTCGGGCTCATCGAGCGGCGGCAGATCGAACAGCCGACTCTGTTCGAGATCCTCCGCTCCGCTCACCGCCGCATTCTGCCCCACCCCAGTGACACCCGAGACGCCGGCGCGCCATGAACTGTCTGTTCGCAGCGATGCCCTGGCACCGCCGGAGACAGACAGTTCCGATGGTGGCCGCACTGACGTGCAGACGCGACGACGCCGCCCGGGCGAACCCGGGCGGCGCTGTGCGAGACGTGAGGTCGGGACGAGCCCGACGGGATCAGAGACCCAGGGCCGACTTCAGCTGATCGACGCGGTTGGTCTGCTCCCACGGGAACGTGCCGTCGACGGCCGGACGACCGAAGTGACCGTAGGCAGCCGACGGCCGGTAGATCGGACGACGCAGGTCGAGGTCGCGCACGATCGCGGCCGGACGGAGGTCGAAGACCTCGTGGACGGCCTTCTCGATGGCGGCAGGGTCGACGTTGGCGGTGCCGAAGGTCTCGACCAGGACCGACATCGGGCGGGCGACGCCGATGGCGTAGGCGACCTGGATCTCACAGCGGTCGGCGGCGCCGGACGCAACGACGTTCTTGGCGACCCAACGGGTGGCGTAGGCGGCCGAACGGTCGACCTTCGACGGGTCCTTGCCCGAGAAGGCGCCGCCACCGTGGCGGGCCATGCCGCCGTAGGTGTCGACGATGATCTTGCGACCGGTCAGGCCGGCGTCACCGACGGGACCGCCGATGACGAAGTTCCCGGTCGGGTTGACGAAGACCTCGAAGTCGTCGCCGCGGAACTGCTCGGGAATCGAGGGACGGATGACCTGCTCGATGAGGTCCGGGCGGATCATCGAGTCGCGGTCGATGCCGTCGTCGTGCTGCGTGGAGACGACCACGTTCTCGAGGGCGACGGGCACGCCGTTCTCGTAGGCGAAGGTCACCTGGGTCTTGCCGTCGGGACGCAGGTACGGCACCTGGCCGGACTTGCGGACCTCTGTGAGGCGCTCGGCCATGCGGTGGGCGACGTGGATCGGGAGCGGCATGAGCTCCTCGGTCTCGTTGCAGGCGTAGCCGAACATCATGCCCTGGTCGCCGGCACCCTGCTTGTCGAGGACGTCGTCCTCGCCGGCCTGGCCGGAGCGGATCTCCTCGGAGTCGTCGACACCCTGAGCGATGTCGGGCGACTGCTCGTCGATGGCGACCATGACGCCGCAGGTGTTGCCGTCGAAGCCGAGCGAACCGCGGTCGTAGCCGATCTCGTTGATCGTGTTGCGCACGACGCGCGGGATGTCGACGTAGGCCTCGGTGGTGACCTCACCGGCGATGACGACGAGGCCGGTGGTGATGAGCGTCTCGCACGCGACACGGCTCATCGGGTCCTGTTCGAACAGAGCGTCGAGAATGGAGTCCGAGATCTGATCGGCCATCTTGTCCGGATGGCCCTCGGTCACCGATTCCGAGGCGAAGGTGTAACGGCTCACGCTGAGCTCCTGCTTCTCGTGGCACCCGTGCGGGCACCGAATGTCTCAAGGTTACTGATCGGCATCTGCGTCCGAAGCTGAACCTTCAGCTCGAACGCGCAGCACGGAATCGAACACGGCTGCGGCGACAGCGCGCTTCGACGAGAGCGGCACCTGGACCGACGCACCGTCGGCCAGATGGATGGTGACGGCGTTGGTGTCGTGCGCGAAGCCGACACCGGGAGCCGACACGTCGTTGGCGACGATCATGTCGAGGCGCTTGCGCTCGAGCTTCGACGTGGCGTTCGCCGCGAGGTCCTGGGTCTCGGCAGCGAAGCCGACGAGAGTCTGGGCGGCGGTTCGCATCGAGCCGAGCTCGGCGAGGATGTCGGGCGCCGGCTCCAGCACGATCTGGGGCAGCCCGTCGGACTTCTTCAGCTTCTGGTCGGCGACGCTCACCGGCCGGAAGTCCGACACTGCCGCAGCCATGACGATGACGTCGGAGTCGGCGTGACGCAGCATCGCCTCACGCATCTCGTCGACGGTGGCCACGTGCTCGGCCGTGGCGCCATGCGGGACAGGGAGACCGACCGTCGTCACCAGCGTCACCTCCGCGCCGCGTGCGACGGCCTCGGCCGCCAGCGCGTGCCCCTGCTTGCCAGACGACCGGTTCGAGATGAAGCGAACCGGATCGATCGGCTCCCGGGTGCCGCCGGCGCTGATCACCACCGACAAGCCGGCGAGGTCCTTCGGGCCGAGCACGCGATCGATCTCGCTGACGATGCGCTCAGGTGCCGCGAGGCGGCCGGAGCCGACATCGCCACCGGCGAGGCGCCCTTCTTCGGGATCCACGACGTGCACGCCCCGGCGACGCAAGGTCGCCAGGTTCTCCTGCACCGAGGCGTGTTCCCACATCTCGGTGTGCATCGCCGGGCACACCACGACCGGTGCCCGAGTGGCGATCAGCGTCGCCCCCAACAGGTCATCGGAGATCCCCGCGGTGTACGACCCGATGACACGGGCCGTGGCCGGAGCGACGACGATCAGATCTGCCGTCTGCCCCAACGTGGTGTGAGGGATCGGATCGTCGCTGTCGAACAGCGACGTGGCCAACGGCTCGGTCGCGAGCGCGTTGAACGTGACCGGGCCGACGAAGTTGTGTGCCGAGTCGGTGAGGATCGGCGTGACGCGAGCACCCGCGTCGACGAGGCGACGGCACACCTCGATCGCCTTGTACGCGGCGATGCCACCGGACACGCCGAGCACGATGTGCTTGCCGACGACGTTCGACAGCTCGCTCATGAGGTCCAACCCGTCATGATCTGTACGTCGGCCCGACGGGGAGTCGGTCGAGCGTCAGCTGGCGTCGTCCGCCGGGGCGTCATCGTCGCCCTCGCCGCCACCCTCGAGCAGGGCGAGCACCGGGTCGACGTTGGCACCGCGATCGACCGACGCCAGCTCCTCGTCGGAGATGCGCTCGTAGCTGAACTTGTCCGAGCCGATCTCCTGGAACGCGAGCGACAGCGGCTTGCGGGCTTC
>JAHDHM010000044.1:0-7415 GCA_020631315.1 Acidimicrobiales bacterium | reverse complement strand
GATCGAACGACGCCAGCCTCGGAGCACTGATCATGTCCGATCCGATGGAACGCGAGCGACCGTGCGGGCTTCGGAGGTCACCTGCGGCGGTACCTGGGCACCGAGACCCTCGCCGAGCTGCCCGAAGTAGGCGTTGATCTGACGCGCACGGCGCGAGGCCAGCGTGACGAGCGTGAACTTCGAGTCGACCCGCTCGAGCAGGGACTCGACGTTCGGGTTGATCATGATGTCGTCTCGGTAGGCCATCAGACGCGGTCCTCGTACTCGTCGGTGCAGCCCGAAAGTGTACCCGCTCCGTCACACGCAGCGGCGCCGCCTAGTTGGCGGCGCTGGACCTGATGCGCGCCGCCTAGTTGGCGGCGCGGTGCTGCTCGATGAGCTCGGCGACCTCGGCGACGGTGTCCTCGAGCACCTCGTTGACCACGATCAGGTCGGCGATCTGACGCCCGATGTCCTCTTCGGCATCGCTCTTCGCGAGACGCTTCGCGACGTGCTCGTCCGTGTCACCACGATGCTGCATCCGTCGACGCTGCTCTTCACGGCTCGGGGGCAACACGAGCACCACGATCGCCTCGGGATCCACCTCGCGCACCTGCAGCGCACCCTGCACGTCGATCTCGAGCACCACGTCAGCGCCGGGCGGTGCCGCCGGGACCGGTGTGCCATAACGATGTTCGAAGAACTGGGCCCATTCGAGGAAGCCATCGGCCTTGATGTGCTCGTCGAACTCCTCGCGGGTCGCGAACACGTAGGCATCGTCGGCCTCGCCCGGTCGCTGCTCGCGGGTGGTCCACGAGCGACTCAGCCACAGCGTGTCGTCCGCAGCGACGAGCTGGGCGACGATCGATCCCTTGCCGGCGCCACCAGCTCCGCAGATGACGAAGGTCAGCGACGCACCGGACTCACGCCCCGGCACCGAACTGCTCGAGCAGCAGCCGACGCTGCTCGGTTCCGAGGCCACGGAGGCGACGGTTCTCGGAGATGCCGATCTCCTCCATCGTGCGTCGGGCCTTGACCTTCCCGACGCCGGGGAGCGATTCGATCACCGACAGGACCTTCAGCTTGGCGATGATGTCATCGCTCTCGACCTCGTCGAGCAACTCGTCGAGGGACGTGAGGCCCATCTTCAGCTTGGCCTTGACCTCGGAGCGGACCCGGCGGGCCTCTCCGGCCTTCGCCAGCGCGGCCTGGCGCTGCTCGGGGCTGAGCGAAGGCGGTGTCGTCATGGGTCGCATCGTACCTGTGATCTCGACCCGCCGCTCGGGCACCCGGCCGGCCGCCCCTCGCCCGGCCGAATCACGCGGGCTGTGACATCTCGACGAGCCGTTCGACCGTGCGCAGGTTGCGGGCCGTGCCCGAGCGGCCGATCGACGATCGCATCACGACATCGGCGAGCTTCGACGTCGACTGCCCGTTCGTTACGTCGAGAACGATGTGGCGGTCGCCGGCGATCCATCGGTCATCGCCGAGATCGATCGCGTCGACGGCGGATCGCAGATCCTCCAGACCGACGTCGTCGTCGCGGAACAACACGATGACCCGTGACGGGTCCGAACCGCCGAACGCCTCGATCGTCGACCTCGCCACAGCTGCCATCTCGGCGGCCGAGCGCCCGAGGACCGAGACCTCGAAGCCTGCGGCGGTGGCGATGGCACTCGACAGACGACGTGCCGTCTCGTCCGGCGCCGTGCCTGCGGTCAACACGACGTTGCCGCTCTGGATGTACGTGGCGACGTCGCTCCACCCTTCCTCGACGCACCAGCCGCGGAGGTCGGCCATGGCGATCTTGTTGCGTCCGCCGACGTTGATCCCGCGCAGCAACATCACCTGGCGGCTGGCCGAGCTCGACACCTCCGCCCCACTCACGAGCCCGCCCCGCTCACGAGCCCGCCCCACGGTCGCGCTCGAGCAGGGTGCCCCACGCAGTGCCTCGCCACGTCATGCACAGCACCTCGAAGGGCCCTCCCCCGTCGTCGTGCACGTCGGTCCGGTCCACCTCGGCCCCGAGATGTCCGTAGACGTCGATGGCGCGGGCGTTCGACGCGGCGACCCACAGGTGCATGGAGTCGACGCCGTGCACGTCGTGGGCCCACGCGGCGGCTCGAGCCAGCAGGCGAGACGAGAGGCCCACGCCGCGGGCAGCCGCGTCGACGTGGAGGTTGTCGAGCAGGGCGCCCGGCCCGTCGTCGTGCTGCGACACGACGTGAGTGAACCCTGCCAGCGATGCGTCGACGAGCGCGACGAAGGTGGCCCGGTCAGGATCAGGCTGCGCGGCACGCTCGGACCAGACCCGCCGTCGGTCGTCGATCACGGGACCGTCGAGGAACTCGTCGGTGAAGATGCCCCGATATGTCGCCTGCCAACTCCGGGCGTGGAGCGCGGCGATGTCGTCGACGTCGGCCGACGTCCAGGCTCTGATGTCCACGATCGCCATCGCCCCAGATTGCACCAGGACCATGGCAGCACGACATCAGAGCGCGGAACGCACCTCGGCGGTGATCGACTGGGCGGCGGCGGCCGGGTCATCGGCCTCGCTCACGGCACGGCCGATCACGAGGATGTCGGCGCCGGCGGAGATGGCATCGCTCGGCGTCGCCGGACGGGCCTGATCGTGGGTCGCGGTGCCGGTCGGACGGATGCCGGGAACCATCGTGGTCATGCGCGGCGCGTACTGACGGGCCTCGGCCACATCGGACGCGGCGCAGACGATGCCGCCGCACCCGGCTTCGAGTGCGATCTGGACACGCTTGGGCAGGATGTGTGGTGGTGCACCGGCGTCGCTGGTGAGGATGGTCACCGCGAGGGCGGTCGGTGCGTCGAGACCGGCACGCTCGGCGCCGATCTGCAGACCTTCGACGCCGGCACGGAGCATGTCGACGCCACCGAACGCGTGGAGCGTCAGGTAGCGGGCGCCGAGGGCGCCGAGCACCCGGGAGGCCTTCTCGACCGTGTTCGGGATGTCGTGCAGCTTCACGTCGAGGAAGACGTCGAAGCCCATGTCGGCGAGCGCCGCGACGGCATCTGGGCCGTAGGCGCTGAAGAGCTCGAGCCCCACCTTGGCGACACCGAAGTACGGCTGGACCTGCTTCGCCAAGCGGGTGGCGGCGACGAGGTCGTCGACGTCGAGTGCGATGGCAAGCCGGTCGCGGACGTCGATGGCAGTCGAAGTGGTGTCAACGCTCATGGGATTCCCCTGTGTGGTGGTGCCGCACCTCGGGGCCCCTCCAGGCTCGAGATGCAGCGGTGGTGTCTCTCGGTGGTTGTCGACCGACGCCGCTGCGACTTTCGCGGTTCGATCGACGATTCCGAGCTGAGATCAGTTGTGGGCGGCGCCGACGAGCTCGGCCACCGCCGCCACGTCGTGACGCCGGCACCAGTCGGCGAGGCCGCGTTGGACGAGGGTAGAAGCCCGGGGGTCGGCGAACGCGGCAGTCCCGACCTGGACCGCCGACGCCCCCGCGAGCAGGAACTCGACGGCGTGTTCGGCCTTGGCCACTCCCCCGACGCCGATGATCGGCAGATCCGGATGTGCGGCCCGGGTCTCGTAGACGGCACGCACTGCGACGGGTCGGATGCCGGGCCCGGACATGCCCCCGCCACCGGCGCCGAGCACCGGGCGGCGGGTCTCGACGTCGATGACGAGACCCATCACGGTGTTGGCCAAGGTGACGGCATCGGCACCCGCGTCGGCGACCGCGCCCGCGATCTCGGTGACGTCGGTGCAGTTCGGGCTGAGCTTTGCCCACATGGGCAACCCCGCTGCCGATGCCGCGTCGATCACGGCGGCCGCCATCTCGGGATCGTGGGCGAACATGCGCCGACGGTCCTCGAGGTTGGGACAGCTGACGTTGACCTCGAGCGCGGTGACTCCCTCGACACCGGCGAGCTGCTCGGCAGCCTGGCGGTAGTCGTCCAGGGTCCGCCCCCAGATGCTGGCGACGACGGTCGCGCCGGTCGCCCGCAGCTCTGGCAACTCGTCACGTCGCCATGCCTCGACGCCCGGGCCCTGGAGGCCGACGGAGTTGATCATGCCCGCGGCCGTCTCGTGGACGCGCGGTGCCGGGTTGCCGTCCCACGGGTAGGGCGCCAACGACTTCACGACCACGGCGCCGATCTCGTCGAGATCGAAGAAGTCGGCCAGCTCGGCGCCGTGGCCGGCGGTGCCCGACGCCGTCATGACCGGGCCGGTCAAGGTGACCGACCCGATCGTGGTCGTCAGATCGACGACGCCGTCAGGCACGGGCGTGGAACTCCTGGAGGCTGGTGACCGACAGTTCGGAGTTGCGCCACTCGTGCATGCCGACCGCGGCCGCCTTCGCCGCGGCGACCGTGGTCAGACACGGCACGTTGGCCTGGGTGGCAGCCATGCGGATGCGACTGCCGTCGGCGCGAGGGCCACGACCACGCGGCGTGTTGACCACGAGATCGATCTCGCCGTTGGCCAGCATCTCGACGGCGTCGACCCCGTCGGACACCTCGCCCGCATCGGTGATCTTGGCGACGACCTTCGACACGGCCAGCCCGTTGTCGCGCAGATGCGCTGCGGTGCCGGCGGTGGCGACGATGTCGAACCCGAGATCGACCAACAGCTGGGCAGCCGCCAAGCCGACCTCCTTGTCGCGGTCCGCGACCGAGAAGAAGACGGTGCCGGACTCGGGCAGGCGACCGCCGGCGGCCATCTGGCTCTTCGCGAACGACAGGCCGAACGACTGGTCGATGCCCATGACCTCGCCGGTCGAACGCATCTCGGGACCGAGCACCGTGTCGACGTCGGGGAAGCGGGTGAAGGGCAGCACGGCTTCCTTGACGGCCACGTGGCCGGTGCGGATGGCCTCGGTCAGCACGCCGGACTCGCGAAGGTCGGCGAGGGTCTCCCCCGCCATCACCCGCGAGGCCACCTTGGCCAGCTGCACACCCGTCGCCTTGGCGACGAACGGCACCGTTCGGCTGGCGCGCGGGTTGGCCTCGATCACGAAGACCTGCCCCTGCTTCACCGCGAACTGCACGTTGAGCAGACCGACCACGCCGAGACGCTCGGCGAGGCGGCGGCTGTAGTCCTCGATGACGCCGATGGTCTGGTCGGTGAGGTTGACCGGGGGGATGGCGCAGGCCGAGTCACCGGAGTGCACACCGGCCTCCTCGACGTGCTCCATGATGCCGCCGAGCACCCAGTCGCCGGTGTGGTCGCGGATCGAGTCGACGTCGACCTCGGTGGCGTCCTCGAGGAACCGGTCGATGAGCACCGGACGGTCCTCGGACAGACCACCTTCGCGGCCGAGCGAGCCGAAGCCCTTCAGCTCCTCCATGGCCGACCGCAGCGCGTCCTCGTCGTAGACGATGGTCATGGCCCGGCCGCCGAGGACGTACGACGGACGCACGAGCGCCGGGTAGCCGATGCGTTCGCAGATCGCGACGGCCTGCTCCACCTCGACCGCGGTGCCGCCCGGAGGCTGTGGGATCTCGAGCTGGGCGCACAGGGCGTTCCAACGCTCGCGGTCCTCGGCGAGGTCGATCGAGTCCGGTGGCGTGCCGAAGACCAGCTCGGCCGGGAGGTCGTTCGCCAGCTTGAGCGGGGTCTGACCGCCGAGCGACACGATGATGCCGACCGGGTTCTCGGCCTCGACGACGTTCATCACGTCCTCGTAGGTGAGGTGTCGTAGTCGGTCGACACGGTCTCGGGGTTGCAGTTGACCATGACGGTCTCGTACCCCGCCTCGGCGAGCGAGAAGCTGGCGTGCACGCAGCAGTAGTCGAACTCGATGCCCTGGCCGATGCGGTTGGGACCGGAGCCGAGGATGATCACGCGAGGCTTCTCGCCGGGGCGCACCTCGTCCTCGTCCTCGTAGGTCGAGTAGTGGTACGGCGTGGTGGCGTCGAACTCGGCGGCGCAGGTGTCGACCGTCTTGAACGTCGGACGGACACCCTCAGCGAGACGAGCGGCACGGATCTCTGCTTCGGTCTTGCCGAGCAGATACGCGAGCTGCACGTCGGAGAAGCCCATGCGCTTCGCACGACGCCACGCCCGGCGATCCATGCCCTCGAAGCCGGTCGCCTCGATGGCCTTGCGCTCCTCGGTGATCTGGAGCATCTGGTCCAGGTACCAGGGGTCGATCCAGTTCGCCTCGTGGATCCTCTCGATCGACACGCCGCGGCGCAGCAGCGTCTCGACCTGGAACAGCCGGTCCGGCGTCGGGATGGCCGTCGCCTGGAGGAGCTCCTCGTCGGTCATGTCGAGGTAGTCGTTCTCCTTCGGGTCGCCGTTGAGGCCGAAGCGGCCCTGCTCCAGCGAGCGGATGCCCTTCTGGAGGCTCTCGGTGAAGGTCCGGCCGATGGCCATGGCCTCACCGACCGACTGCATCTGCGGGCCGAGGACGCCGGCCGAGCCCGGCAGCTTCTCGAAGGCCCAGCGCGGGAACTTGGTGACCACATAGTCGATCGTCGGCTCGAAGCTGGCCGGCGTCTTCTCGGTGATGTCATTCGGAATCTCGTCGAGCGTGTAGCCGACCGCGAGCCGTGCCGCGATCTTGGCGATCGGGAAGCCGGTCGCCTTCGACGCGAGCGCCGAGCTCCGCGAGACGCGGGGGTTCATCTCGATGATGACCACCTCGCCGTCCTCGGGGTTGACCGCGAACTGCACGTTCGAACCGCCGGTCTCGACACCGACGCGACGGATGCAGGTGATGGCCTGGTCGCGCAGCTCCTGGTACTCGACGTCCGACAGCGTCTGCTGCGGGGCGACGGTGATGGAGTCGCCGGTGTGGACGCCCATCGGGTCGAGGTTCTCGATGCCGCAGATGATCACGCAGTTGTCTGCGTGGTCACGCATGACCTCGAGCTCGTACTCCTTCCAGCCCTTGATCGACTTCTCGATCAGGATCTCGCTGATGGGGCTGGCGTCGAGGCCGCGAGAGGCGACGAGTTCGAACTCCTCCATCGTGTGGGCGAAGCCGGTGCCCTTGCCGCCGAGGATGTAGGCGGGCCGGATGATGATCGGCAGACCGATCTCCTTGATGACCTCGCGGGCCTCGTCCATGGTGTGCGCGATGCCGGAGCGGGCGCACTGCAGGCCCACCTCCTCCATGGCCTTGCGGAAGAGGTCGCGGTCCTCGGCGGTGGCGATCGCTTCCTTGGACGCGCCGATCATCTCGACACCGAACTCCTCGAGGATGCCGCCCTCGTCGAGCGCCATGGCGAGGTTCAGCGCGGTCTGACCGCCGAGCGTCGGGAGCAGCGCATCGGGGCGCTCCTTCTCGATGATCGCCCGGAGCACGTCGACGTCGAGCGGTTCGACGTAGGTGGCGTCGGCGAACTCCGGGTCGGTCATGATCGTCGCCGGGTTCGAGTTGGCGAGGATGACGCGATAGCCCTCTTCGCGCAGCACGCGACAGGCCTGGGTGCCCGAGTAGTCGAACTCA